>NZ_JH591080.1:71619-73905 GCF_000242295.1 Haemophilus sp. oral taxon 851 str. F0397 | reverse complement strand
AAGGGGCAGAAAACCCAACACAGGAAGATATTGGCTACCTAGAAGAATAATATAGAAAACTGACATACCATTCTATTTCCCTGTACCTAAAAATATTTATAGGCAATACTCAAACCTTAAAAAGAACAAAAAAATAGACAAATCGTACAAAAAGTGCTCTCTCAGTCAGGTTTCAAAAAATTAAAATATTAGATAGTTGACATCAAAAAGAGAATTTGCAATGATCCGCCACGTCTATTTAGGAGGTTGGACAATCTTATATAAAAAGAGTTCAATCATGGATAGTAAACAACCATAAGGAATACAAATTATGAAAAAAACACTTGCAGCATTAATCATCGGTGCATTCGCGGCTTCAGCAGCGAACGCAGCTGTAGTTTACGATAACGAAGGAACTAAAGTTGAAGTTGATGGTTCGATTCGTCTTATTCTTCAAAAAACTAATAAAGAAGGTGCTGGTCACACTCACTCGGGTTTAAAAAATGATGGTTCTCGTTTTGGCTTTACTGTCAACCACCAGTTAAATGACGGCTACTATGCATTAGCTCGTCTTGAAACCAGACTTAAAGGTGATGCTAAAGGTGACGATGAATTTGGCAACATTACAGCACATCGTGCCTTTGCTGGAATTGGTCATAAAGAACGTGGTCAATTAACATTTGGTCGTCAAACAACTATTGCTGATAAACTTGTTACAGCGAATGATTATAGTTATGGACTTATCGAAAAAGATCGCTATATTCCAAATGAAGGAAACTCTGTTATTCGTTATGACTACAATGGAATTGAAGGTTTAGTGCTAAGCGCAAGCTATCAATTTGCAAATAAACGTGACAGTGAAAATGAAGTTGATGTTAGTACTGACAACAATCGAGTAATTAAGAATGGTTTCCAATTAGGTGCAATTTATGATGCAAACAATGTGATCGCAAAATTTGCATATGGTCGCACAAATTACGGTCTTGACTATGTACAGAATGAAGATAATCCTGACGAGTATATCCAGTCGTATGAGAAAAGCCATAGAGATGGTTTCCTAACAAGCTTAGGGTATCGTTTCGGAAACTTGACAGTTTCAGTTGATTCTGGTTATGCTAAAGTTACTGATAAAGATTCTGAGACCAAAGTTACACAAAAACATTACTTCGTATCTCCTGGCTTCCAGTATAAAGTAAGTGAATTAAGTAATATTTACGGTAACTATAAATACGAAAAAGTTAAAGAGTATAATAATGTTAACACTGATACTACACAATATAAAACTAATGGTTTCTTGCTTGGTGTAGATTATAAACTTCACAAACAAGCAGTGGTATTCTTAGAAGGGAAATATCAAGTTGAGAAGCTATATGAAGATGGTGCTTACGCTGGAAAAGCTAAAGACAAAGCTATTGGCGTAGGTTTACGTGTATTCTTCTAATTAAACAATTAGAAACTATGAAGGCGAATCGAAAGGTTCGCCTTTTTGTTTGTTCTAAAATCGAATAAAAACACAAAAAGTCTTTTTAAAGCCCTTAAGACAGATATAGATATTACAAAGTATGCGGCGTTGATTTTATAGTTATTCATTTGTTTTTCTCTACTTAAAATCCTTCCGCATAGTAACTATTCAATAAGATATATAACAAAATTTTGCTAAAGAATATGTTAAGAATTTATGAGAAAAATACATACTAATCGGATAAAGAAAGAATGCCTTATGTCAAATACTTTAGCGAGGAAATTGAAGAAGTATTTCATTGAATAAAAACGGCACAAACAATAAGTTTACACCGTTGTAAAAGGTGATAAATTATCTTGTTCTAATTTTGCTATAAGCTAATGCAATAACAAAGAATGCAGCTTGTAGCAGAATAATGCAAGCGCCTGTTGACGCATCAAAATGATAACTCAAAATTACACCAATCAAACTTGATATAATAGAACTTACAATAGTAATCCATAACATTTTAAAAAGATGTTGTGAGCGTAAGTGCGGGCCAAAAACACATGTTTTTTCCGCCCACCAGATAACTCACCAATTTGACAATGAGCGAGGTGTTCAATGTTCATTCGCTGCATCGCCTCTTGTACTTTTTGTTTATCAATCGCTTTGGGAATACGAAGAAAATTTATATGCCCATAAAGCCCCATCATCACGACATCATACACTAACATGGGAAATTGCCAGTCCACTTCTTCAGATTGTGAAACATAAGCAACTAAATTACGTTTCAGCGCTTGGGAAATTACAAAGTTTGATTTCACCTTATTGTAGTTTCAGTATCTAATACAATTTGGCGATTG
>NZ_JH591080.1:50718-71609 GCF_000242295.1 Haemophilus sp. oral taxon 851 str. F0397 | reverse complement strand
CCTATCTCTTTCCATTAAAATACTTGCCATTCTATACAATAATCTTTTTGTTATGCAAAAACAGATTAAAATTTTTACTGATGGCTCTTGCTTAGGTAACCCTGGAACAGGGGGAATTGGTGCCGTATTGCGTTATAAACAGCATGAAAAAATGCTCTCCAAAGGCTATTTAAAAACCACCAATAATCGAATGGAATTACGCGCAGTAGTCGAAGCATTAAATACCTTAAAAGAACCTTGCTTGATCACGCTTTATAGTGATAGCCAATATATGAAAAATGGCATAACAAAATGGATCTTTAACTGGAAAAAAAATAATTGGAAAGCAAGTTCTGGAAAGCCTGTAAAAAACCAAGATTTATGGATAGCCTTAGATGAATCTATCCAACGTCATAAAATTAATTGGCAATGGGTGAAAGGTCATGCAGGACACAGAGAAAATGAAATGTGCGATGAATTAGCGAAAAAAGGGGCAGAAAACCCAACACAGGAAGATATTGGTTACATGGAAGAATAATTCTGGAAATTAGCATAGCGTTATATTTCCAGATACCTCAAAATACTTAGAGTCGATACTATAACAGAAAAAACAGAACAAAAAACAGACAAAAACGTACGAAAAGTGTGATCTCGATCAGATTTCAAGAAGATTAAAATCTTGGAGAGTTGACATCAAAATGCGAATTTGCAATGATCCACAGCGTCTATTTAGGCGGTTGGACAATCTTATATGAAAAGAGTTCAATCATAGATAGTAAACAACCATAAGGAATACAAATTATGAAAAAAACACTTGCAGCATTAATCATCGGTGCATTCGCAGCTTCAGCAGCGAACGCAGCAGTAGTTTATAATAATGAAGGAACTAAAGTTGAAGTTGATGGTTCTGTCCGTCTTATTCTTCAAAAAACTAATAAAGACGGTGCTGGCCACACTCACTCTGGTTTAAAAAATGATGGTTCTCGCTTTGGCTTTACTGTTAATCATCAGCTAAATGATGGTTACTATGCTTTAGCACGTATTGAAACTAGACTTAAGGGTGATGCTAAAGGTGACGACGGTTTTGGTAATATTACAGCTCATCGTGCCTTCGCTGGAATTGGTCATAAAGAACGTGGTCAATTGACCTTTGGTCGTCAAACAACCATCGCAGATAAACTTGTTATAGCTAATGACTATAGTTATGGCCTTATTGAGAAGAAATCCTATGTTCCAAACGAAGGAAACTCTGTTATTCGCTACGATTATAAAGGTATTGAAGGTCTAGTATTAAGTGCAAGCTATCAATTTGCAGATAAACGTGATGACGCAAATGAGGTTAAAGCTGGCACAACAGAAAGTCCATCAGTAAAAAATGGTTTCCAATTTGGTGCACTTTATGATGCCAATAACATTATTGCAAAATTTGCATATGGCCGAACAAATTACGGTAATACCGTAGCTAAAGGTACTCCAGCATCAGGAAATACCCCAGCTGTTCCAGATGTTAGCGCAGATAAACATTATAGAGATGGTATTTTAGCAAGTTTGGGATATAATTTTGATGGTTTTGTTGCTTCAATTGATGGAGGCTATGCAAAAGATACATTTAAAGTTGAAAACCAAAAACTTGCTGTAAAACGTTTCTTTGTATCTCCAGGTTTCCAATATCAAGTAACTGATCTCAGCAGTGTTTATGGTAACTATAAATACGAACAAGAAAGTATTAAAGTACTAAACAATGATGTTAAAGCTAAAACTCATGGTTTCTTATTAGGTGTTGATTATAAACTTCACAAACAAGCCGTAGTATTTTTAGAAGGTAAATACCAAAAAACTAAAGGATATCAAAATGGCAAGTCAGTTGGCGAGTCTAAAAAAGACAAAGCTATTGGCGTAGGTTTACGTGTATTCTTCTAATTAAACAATTAGAAACTATGAAGGCGAATCGAAAGGTTCGCCTTTTTGTTTGTTCTAAAATCGAATAAAGCAATCTAAAGTTTTTTAAAATATTTAAGGCCGATAGGAATTACAAAGTATGTGACGTTATTTTATAGTTATTCATTTTGATTTTTCTCTACGTTAAATCCTCACAATATCTATTCAATAAGAGATACCACAAAATTCAGCTAAAGAAGATTTTGAAAATCATGAGGAAAATAAGATAAAGAATGACTTATATAAAATAAATACCTTGTGGAAGTTAAAAGAATATTTCATCAAACAAAAACGGCACAAACCATGAGCTTGTACCGTTTTTCAAAGAAAGGAAATTATCTTGTTCTAATCTTGCTATAGGTTAATGCCACGATAAAAAACACAGCTTGTAACAGAATAATACAAGCACCAGTTGACGCATCAAAATGATAGCTCAATATTACGCCAATTAGGCTTGATGTAATGGAACTGACAATAGCAATCCATAGCATTTTATCAAAAGATTTTGTGAGCGTAAGTGCGGTAATTCCTGGCGCAATTAACATTGCCACCACCAAAATAACGCCTACCACTTGCATCGTGCTTACAATGGTTAAAGCAAGCAACATTAACAATCCATAATGTAAAATCTTTGGAGAAAGTCCTGCAACACGAGCATGACTTGGGTCAAAACAATAAAGCAAAAAATCTTTACGTTTAAAAACAATCATACAAAAAATTATCGCAGAAATAACCGCACTTTGAATGAGTTCTTGATGACTTACGCCCAATACATTACCAAACAAAATATGCGTTAAATGCTGTTCTGTTTGAATTTTGGTGAACATAACAAGACCAATAGCAAACATTCCAGAAAATACAATGCCCATTGCTGTATCTTCTTTTATACGACTGTTTTCTTTTAAATATCCCACGCCAAGGGAGCAAAAAATGCCAGAGAAAAATGCGCCAATCGCTAAAGGAATTCCTGCCAAATAAGCAAGCACAATACCAGGCAATACTGCATGGGAAATCGCATCACCCATTAACGACCAACCTTTCAAGACTAAATAGCAAGAAAGCAACGCACAAATAATTGAAACAATAAATGCAGTCAACAAAGCATTTTGCATAAACTCAAATTGTAGCGGTTCTAAAAGCCAATCAAACATTTTCTACCGCCTTTTTATTGCGAGTGAGTAAACCATACTTTGGTGAAAATAAGAAAGCTGCCAAAAACAATATGGTTTGCAATGTGACAATCACACCGCCAGTAGCACCATCTAAATAATAGCTAATATAGACCCCAACAAAACTTGTCACTGCCCCTAAAATAATAGCGATGATAGACAAGGTTTTGAATTTATCTGTGAGTAAATATGCTGTCGCACCTGGGGTAACGACCATCGCAATCACTAAAATCGCGCCGACAGTTTGCAAGGCAGCAACCACACAAGCACTCAATAATGTGAAAAATAAAATTTTATAAAATAATGGAGAAAGACCGACTGTAATCGCTTGTGTTTCATCAAAAAAAATCAGCAGTAAATCCTTCCAAAATAATAAAAGCAATACTAAACAAACACCGATGATAATTGCCACTTGATAAATATCTTCATCAGCAATACCTAAAATATTGCCTAAAATGATGCTTTGCACATTTACTGCGGTTGGATTTAAAGAAATGATCAATAGACCTAATGCAAAGAAAGTGCTAAAAATAAAACCGATAACGGCATCTTCTTTCAGTTTAGAAATGGATTTAATCCAAAGAATGGAAAGTGCGGCTAAAATTCCGGCAAAAAATGCACCAAGTGCATAAGGCAAAGAAAAGGCATAGGCTATCGCGACACCAGGCACAACAGAATGAGAAAGTGCATCGCCAATCAAAGACCAGCCTTTAAGCATTAAATATGAAGACAAAAAAGCACAAATCCCACCAACTGCAGTGCTCAAGATCATCGCCTTGAGCATATAATCATAGGAAAAAGGTTCGAGTAATAAATCTAACATTACCTAATCCCTCTTATTTTTGACCGCACTTTTACAAGGACAGTCTTCAAAATGGCAATCCTGTGTTGTTGGTGCAGGAGGATCTTGCTTAGTTTCGCCATAGAATACAACGGCTTTTTCATCATCCGTTAAGACAGTAACCGCACGTTTATCTTCATCATTATGTAAATTTTCGCCCAATAATTTAATATGGCGTAATACCCCACCAAACACAATTTCCAAATTATGTTGGTTAAAGGTATCTTCAGTTTTCCCTGCAGCAATCACCGTACGATTAATCATCACTACTTGATCACAGAAATCTGGGACAGAACCTAAGTTATGGGTTGAAACAAGAATAAGATGACCTTCTTCTCGAAGCTGTTGAAGAAGATCAACAATGGCATTTTCAGTTTTCACATCAACGCCAGTGAAAGGTTCATCCAATAAAATAATTGGACTTTGTTGTGCTAAAGCGCGGGCCAAAAACACGCGTTTTTTCTGTCCGCCAGATAACTCACCAATTTGACGATGCGCGAGATGCTCAATGTTCACCCGCTGCATCGCCTCTTGAACTTTTTGTTTATCAATCGCCTTGGGGATACGAAGGAAATTCATATACCCATAACGCCCCATCATCACGACATCATACACTGACACAGGAAATTGCCAGTCTACTTCTTCAGATTGTGGAACATAAGCAACCAAATTACGTTTCAGTGCTTGGGAAATTGGCAAATCACAAAGTCTGATTTCACCTTGTTGTGGCTTCACAAGCCCCATTATGCTTTTAAATAATGTGGATTTACCACTGCCATTCACACCCACTAATGCACAAATAGTTCCACTGTTTAATGAGAACGTCATATTGTGAATAGCTGTGTGGCCATTGTTGTAACGAACAGTTACATCATTAACCCAAATTGATGTCGAGAAAGAGTCCATTATTTTCCGAATCCTTTAACAATGGTTGATACAGTTACGTTAAGCAAATCAATATAAGTTGGCACAGGGCCTTTTTTCGCAGAAAGTGAATCAACATACAATACACCACCGTATTTTGCGCCACTTTCTTTTGCTACTTGTTGTGCTGGTTTTGCTGAAATTGTACTTTCACTAAACACAACAGGAATATTGTTTTTACGAACTAAATCAATCACTTTACGCACTTGTTGTGGTGTGCCTTGTTGTTCAGCATTAATTGGCCATAAATAACCTTCTTTTAAGTTGTAATCTTTCGCCAAATAACTGAAAGCACCTTCACTTGTCACAAGCCAGCGTTGAGCTTCTGGAATCTGTGCTAATTTTGCACGAAGTGGCTCATCAAGTTGTTTAATTTTTTGAGCATAGTCAGCGGCATTTTTTTCATACACTGCTGCATTTTGTGGATCGTATTTCACCAATGCATTTTTAATATTTTCAATATAAATTAATGCATTAGATGGCGACATCCACGCATGTGGGTTAGGCGCATCTTTATACGGACCTTCATAAATAGACAATGGTTGAATCCCTTCAGTCACCACTACGGCTGGTTTATCTTTAATATTTTGGAAGAAACGTTCAAACCAACGTTCCAAATTTAAGCCGTTCCATAGAATTAAATCGGCAGATTGTGCTTTCACAATGTCTTTTGGAGTAGGTTCATATTCATGAATTTCAGCACCGGGTTTGGTGATAGATTCCACTGTAGCTGCATTACCCGCCACATTTTGTGCAATATCTTGAATCACAGTAAAGGTGGTAACAACTTTGAATTTTGCATTAGCCTGCACTGCAAACAAACCAAGTGCAAGTGCGGTCATAATTTTTAATGAATTACGCATAATATGTCCTTATAAAAAAGTATTAGATTGGATGCCTGAATAATCGCTCAACAGCTCAACAATTATTCATCAATGGTAATAATACTATTTTTATTACGCCGTTTAAATGAAAATAATTATCAAACATTAAAATTATTTTGATTTTTAAAGCATAACAAAAAGTGAGATAGATTTTCCCTATGTTTTTAAGTGTTATATCATCATGATAAGCTAAATTTTCAAAATCTTTTGCGTTTATTGTTAATTTGCTTGATCCTATAAAAGCACAAACATTTTTCTATCCCTAGAATGACTTTTTCTAAAATTAAGTCTAAAATGCAACGACTATTATAAATTCATCTTTTGAGGATAATACATGAAAAAAGCATTTTGGTTAGTATTAAGTTCAGCAATAGTCTTAACTGCCTGTGATGATAAATCTAAAATGGCAGAGCAAACTAAAACAACTGAACAAACTAAAATATCGGTAGAGCAACCTGATCAACAACCAATATCGATAAACTACAAACAGATCGCACTAGAAAAATCCCAAAAAGCGATTGACACGGCTAAAGTTGCTCAAGATAAATCCATTCAAGCCAATGAAGCCGTAAAAGTAGCAATGCAAAAACAGCACGAGGCACAAGCTGTGTTAAGTCAAGGCGGTGAAGAGGCAGAAAAACTTTCTAAACAAAAAATGGACGAATCTAATGCTGCTGCAGAATTAGCGCTAAAATTATCTGAAGAATCAAAAGCCGCTTCAGCACTTTCAATTCAACTTTCTAAAGAGGCTGAAGAAGCTTCCAATAAGGCTAATCAACAAGCGCAATCTTCCGAAAAATAGGGCAAGTTTCATTCTTCTAGCCACTATTTAAATGCGAGATAAAACAGACTATTATCTCGCCTTTTTATTTATACTTATAAATACTATTTTGATAATTCTTTAATTAGCGTATTAAAGCCTTCTTCATCATATCCCTCTTCATATTGTGCCTCGCCTTCAACATCATGAATGGTTCGTCCATTCAATACCGTACAACCATATTTCTCTAATTTGCTTTTAGTAAAGCTAGAACGATATGCCGAAGAAGAATTATTGAGACTAATTACACCGATGGTAGAACTTTTACATGGGTGTTTATTGATGAAAACAAGGTTATAACCAGATTCTCGAATGTAGCCTGTCTTATTTACCACCGCATCAAAAATTTCATCACGCACTAATTTATTTGTATTTTTCATTAATACACTATGTCTTCCAGCTTGAATATTCGTAGCACTGATATTGGATAATTGTCGAATTTCAGGCTTATTTAAAGAATGTTTAGCAAGTTTAACTAAATCCATAGGACTGGAAATATTGCTACTCGATAAACCAGAACTATCATGAAAACGAGTAGAATACATGCCTAATTGGCGAGCTTTTTCATTCATTTTATGAATAAATTGTATTCTGCTCATTCCTGCAGCACGAGAAAGCGCATGAGCGGCATAGTTATCAGAATGCACAAGCATCGCCTTTAATAATTCTCTGCAGGCCATCGGAACATTCATCGGCAACTTGGTGCTTGTACCTTTAATGTAATCACGATCGTCACTGGTTATCGCAATGGTGCAATTAGGATTTGTATTATTTTCTAGAAACACGTTCGCCGTCATTAATTTCGTTACAGAAGCAATAGGCTGAACACTATCAGGCGCATGGCTTTCCAACACTCGATTATGCGTAAAATCATACACAACATAAGACTGTGTCACCGCAAAAGAAGGACACAAAGATAAAATAAATAAAGCTTTTTTAAACATTATTGGTCACCTTAGAAAATAGGCTCACATTTTACCGCACTTTTTACGCTGTAATTGGAAATATTTTCGATCTAGATCGCAAAAAAGTGCGGTGATATTTTCCATCGTTTTTCAATTCCGCTAGATTATGCGGTGACAAATCTGTACAATCGCCGTTCATTTTTTAATTGCGAATTTTTCGTTGTGAGCTTTTGATAAAAACACCAACACAACGCTATCGCCATAATGTGTAATAACGAGGCTAAAATGTCAGAATTATTGTCTGTGCAATCAGATGCACCTGCTAAAAAAATTAATCTAATGGATTTAACGCGCCAACAAATGCGCGAATTTTTTAAAGAACTCGGCGAAAAACCATTCCGAGCAGATCAGTTAGTAAAATGGATTTATCATTTTGGTGAAGATAACTTCGACAATATGACAAACATTAATAAAAAATTACGAGAAAAACTTAAAGCTGTTGCAGAAATTAAAGCCCCAGAAGTTGCCGTTGAACAACGTTCAGCCGATGGCACGATAAAATGGGCAATGCAAGTAGGTGAACAACAAGTTGAAACTGTATATATTCCAGAAGCAGATCGCGCGACTCTTTGTGTATCTTCCCAAGTCGGCTGTGCCTTAGCTTGTACATTCTGTTCAACAGCGCAACAAGGATTTAATCGCAATTTAACGGTTTCAGAAATTATCGGCCAAGTTTGGAGAGCCTCTAAAATTATTGGCAACTTTGGGGTGACTGGCATTAGACCAATTACCAATGTGGTAATGATGGGAATGGGTGAACCCTTGTTAAATGTCGCTAACGTTGTTCCTGCAATGGAAATTATGTTAGATGATTTTGCATATGGTTTATCAAAACGTCGTGTAACTTTATCAACTTCTGGGGTTGTGCCGGCATTGGATAATTTAAGCAAAATGATCGATGTGGCTTTGGCTATTTCATTACATGCGCCAAACGATGAATTACGTGATGAAATTGTGCCAATCAACAAAAAATATAATATCAAAATGTTGATTGACTCGGTAAATCGTTATTTGAGTGTATCAAATGCGAATCACGGCAAAGTCACGATTGAATATGTCATGCTCGATCATGTGAATGATGGTGTAGAACATGCTCATCAACTTGCAGAAGTATTAAAAAATACGCCTTGTAAAATTAATTTAATTCCGTGGAATCCGTTCCCAGAAGCACCTTATGCAAAAAGCTCGAATACGCGTATTGACCGCTTCCAAAAAACCTTGATGGAATATGGCTTTACCGTGATTATCCGTAAAACTCGAGGAGATGACATTGATGCAGCTTGCGGACAGCTAGCCGGAGATGTTATCGATCGTACTAAACGTACGGCAATGAAACGCCAATTTGGACAAAATATTGGGGTGACAGAAGTTAATTAATATTCTAGGCATGTGAATTAATCAAGTTCACATGCCCTATGTTTTCATACAAATTAAAGCATATTAAATATTTCTTCCTGCCCTGTTAAAAGGAGAAAAAATGCAAACAATAAGTAAACAACTAAGTGCGGTGATTTTCCCTTTCATTTTTTCTGCTTGCGTTTCTCAATCAACAATTCAAGATTTCAATCAACAATCAGCAGCGAAAGCTCGTGTAGAACTTGCCCTCGGTTACCTTCAACAAGGTAATCCTCAACTAGCCAAAATCAACTTAGATAAAGCACTTCAACACGATAAAGATTACTATCTCGTGCATTCAGCACTTGCGCATTATTATCAGCAACAAGGGGAAATCGAGAATGCACATCGTGAATATGAAATAGCGTTAAAACTCAATAATCAACAGGGAGACTTGCATAATAATTTTGGTACATTTTTATGTCGTCAAAAACAATTTGAACAAGCTCAGCAGCAATTTCAACTCGCACTGAATTCACCTAATTATTATCATCAAGCAGATACATTTGAAAATATGGCTCTTTGCGCTTATTCCTCTCAAAAAATGAATATTTATCAACAAGCATTACAAAAATTGCGACAAACTGATAGTAAACGAGCGGAAAAATTTAATACCTTCAAATAAAGCATTGCCAAATCAAGCGTTGGACTTTAAAATTTAGCCTTTATTTATCGCATATTATTTAATTGAATTTATGAATCCAACAACTGAGCAAGAACTTTCACCAGGTGAGATTTTTCGCCAAGCACGTGAAAACTTGAATCTTTCTCTCGAAGACGTCGCCAAAGAAATTTCGCTGCGTCCCTCCATATTACAACAACTTGAAAACAACGAATTTATTCAAAAATCTACCCCTGCAATCTTTGTAAAAGGCTATGTGCGTAGCTATGCCAAGTTCTTACGCTTACCTGATTCTGTATGGGAAAATATTACATTTGCAGAAAATGATAAAAACGATCTGAGTAAAAATGCTCGTTCAACTCGTGAAGTCAATCAATATTCATCGCACTCTCGTTGGGTCGGACGTTTATCTATCATTGTACTTATTTTAGTCCTTGGCATGACTGGACTTTGGTGGTGGCAAAGTTACCAACAAAATAACCAAGAACGTGATGATTTAGTACAAAGCTATGTTACCTCTACCGAAAATAATCAAGCAGCTACAGCTCTTGTGACGACAGAAGAAAGTAATAAAATTGCACCAGAAACAACAGCACCTGTCTCACAACCAGTAGAAATAACAAATAATGTATTACCAGAAATAACACAAGAAAATACCGTTCCACAAACAAAAAACGATGAAAAATCAGTTTCAGACACTCAAAGTGCGGTAGAAAATCCATCAATTTCTCCAACAGCCCCTACTGCGAAAGGAGACTTGATTGTAGAAATCTTAAATAATACGAGCTGGCTCAGCGTAAAAGATAAAAATCGCCGAGTATTAGCACAAAAAGAGTATAAAAAAGGTGAAGTATTAACTTTTAATGGCGATGAGTTTTCATTAATTGTTGGCGCACCAAGTAATGTGCGTATCACCTATAAAGGTGAAAATTATCCATTAAAAGTGGATGGTCGCATTGCAAAATTCAAACTTTCACAACCTTAATAAGGAAAAAGATGTCAGCTTTTCAACCAAGCATTAAGCGTCGTGAATCGACAAAAATTTATGTAGGAAATGTACCCGTTGGTGGTGATGCACCAATTGCCGTGCAATCAATGACAAATACTCGAACCACTGATGTGGAGGCGACAGTTGCTCAAATTAAATCATTAGAACGTGTTGGTGCAGATATCGTTCGCGTATCTGTTCCAACAATGGATGCTGCAGAAGCATTTAAACAAATTAAACAGCAAGTGAATGTTCCTCTTGTAGCAGATATTCATTTCGACTATCGTATCGCGCTAAAAGTCGCAGAATATGGAGTAGATTGTTTACGTATCAATCCAGGCAATATTGGTCGTGAAGATCGTATCCGTGCCGTTGTTGATTGTGCTCGTGACAAAAATATTCCGATTCGCATCGGCGTAAACGCAGGCTCTTTAGAAAAAGATCTGCAAGAAAAATACGGCGAGCCAACACCAGAAGCGTTATTAGAATCAGCATTACGTCATGTAGAAATTCTAGATCGTCTTAATTTCGATCAATTTAAAGTGAGTGTAAAAGCCTCCGATGTCTTCTTAGCGGTGGAAGCTTATCGTTTACTTGCCAAATCTATCAAGCAGCCATTGCACTTAGGGATTACAGAGGCGGGCGGCGCGCGTGCAGGTGCGGTTAAGTCTGCAATAGGTTTAGGTATGTTACTTGCCGAAGGTATTGGTGACACATTACGTGTATCATTGGCTGCGGATCCCGTAGAGGAAATTAAAGTAGGTTTTGATATTCTTAAATCTTTACGAATTCGCTCTCGTGGCATTAATTTTATTGCGTGCCCAACCTGCTCTCGCCAAGAATTTGATGTGATCGGTACAGTAAATGCGTTAGAACAACGCCTTGAAGATATTATTACACCAATGGATGTATCAATTATCGGTTGCGTAGTGAATGGTCCTGGAGAAGCGCTCGTATCTGATCTCGGGGTAACTGGTGGTAACAAAAAAAGCGGTTATTATCTTAGTGGCGAACGCCAAAAAGAACGCTTCGATAACGAAGATATTGTTAACCAATTAGAAGCAAAAATTCGTGCGAAAGTCGCACAACAAGATCCAAAAAACAGAATTATTTAAGGAAAGCTCGTGGCTAAAACTATTCAAGCAATTCGCGGAATGAACGATTGCTCCCCTACTGAATCTCCATTATGGCAATGGATTGAAGCGCAAGTACGCCAGGTATTAAACAATTACGGTTATTCCGAAGTGCGTATGCCAGTTGTAGAAAGCACGCCATTATTTGCGCGTGCAATCGGCGAAGTAACCGATGTTGTTTCAAAAGAAATGTACACATTTTGGGATAACGACGAACAATTAACCTTACGCCCTGAAGGCACTGCAGGTTGCGTGCGTGCCGCCATTGAACATAGTTGGATCTATAACAATGAACAACGTTTATGGTATATGGGGCCAATGTTCCGTCATGAACGTCCACAAAAAGGTCGTTACCGTCAATTCCATCAAGCAGGTGTTGAGGTATTCGGTATTGCGAATCCAGAAATCGATGCCGAATTAATCATGCTTACCTACCGTTTATGGAAAGCATTAGGTATCGATCAACATGTGACACTTCAACTTAACTCAATTGGTTCTTTAGAAGCTCGAGCAAATTATCGTTCAGCTTTGGTTGGATTCTTAGAAAATCATCAAGATTTAATGAGCGATGAAGAAAAAGACCGTTTAGAAAAAAATCCGCTTCGTATTTTGGACACCAAAAATCCAGAATTACAAAAAGTACTAGATAACGCACCAAAATTACTTGATTATCTTGATGATGAAAGCCGTGAGCATTTTGAACAATTATGTTCATTATTAGATGCAGTGGGTATTCAATATGAAATTAATCCTAAACTCGTGCGTGGCTTAGATTATTACAATAAAACTGTATTTGAATGGGTAACCTCAGCCCTTGGTGCACAAGGTACCGTGTGTGGCGGTGGTCGTTATGACGGTTTAGTGGAACAACTTGGCGGACACGCAACACCGAGCATCGGATTTGCGATGGGATTAGAGCGTTTAGTCTTGTTGGTACAAGAAGTTAATCCAAATGTTCCTGTTAAAAGTGCGGTAGATATTTATGTTGTTTATCAAGGTGAAGAGACAACATTAGCTGCTTTTGAATTAGCAGAAAAAGTGCGCTCAGAATTACCCCACCTAAATACCATGTTGCACTGCTCTGGTGGTAATTTCAAAAAACAATTTAAACGTGCAGATAAATCTGGTGCAACATTGGCATTAGTTATCGGCGAAAGCGAAGTACAAAATAAACAAGTCGTTGTTAAACATTTACAAGGTGGTGTAGATCAGCAAACCTTAGATTTAGTGAATGTAATCGACTATATTCAAACTCAATTTTAATTTAAAAGGGGAAACACATGGCTTATTCCATTGAAGAAGAACAAGAGATTAACCAGTTGAAAGACTGGTGGAAAGAGAATGGCAAAACAATTATTGTCGCTTTTATCTTAGGTGTGGGTGGTATGTTTGGATGGCGTTATTGGCAAGCTCACCAAGCAGAGCAAATCGCTCAAGCTTCTGCTCAGTATGATGCGTTAATCTATTCTGCACAACAAGATGAACAAGCTAAAAAAGCAAATATAGAACAATTTGTGCAAGCTAACAGCAAAACTGCATACGCTGTCTTTGCTTTGTTAGATGAAGCGAAAAAAGCGACTGAAAAACAAGATTTTGTAGCAGCAGAAGTAAACTTAAATCAAGCATTAACTCAATCTCAAGATGAAGTATTAACATCTATTGTTGCATTACGTCTAAGTGCGGTGCAATTTCAATTAGGTCAATTAGATAATGCGTTAACCAGCTTAAATCAAGTGAAAGGTGAAAGTTTTAATGCTCGTAAAGCGATTTTAACTGGCGATATCCAAGTCGCTAAAGGAGATAAAGTTGCGGCCAAAACCAGCTTTGAGCAAGCACAACAAAGTGGTAGCCAATTAGAACAACAAATGGCAAAAATGAAATTAAACAATCTTTAAAAAATAATACCCGCATCAAAGTGCGGGTATTTTTTCAATCAAATTTCTGATTATTCAAATTCATCCAACCATTTCAATAAAATCGCTTCAAGAATTGCTTCGTTTGACTTATTAGGATCGTCATCAAAATCTTCAAGTTCGCAAATCCATTTATGTAAATCAGTAAAACGAACGGTTTTTGGATCTAAATCTGGATTACGATCGTAAAGTTCTTCTGCAATTAATTGTGCATCAGTCCATTTCATTAGTGGGCAGCCTCATTGGCATGGTTAATGTTATATTTCGGAATTTCTACCACAAGATCTTCGTCTCCCACTACACATTGGCAAGATAAACGACTATCCATTTCTAATCCCCAAGCTTTATCCAGCATATCTTCTTCTTGATCACTAGTTTCATTTAGAGAGTCAAACCCTTCACGAATAATCACATGGCAGGTTGTACAAGCACAAGAGCCATCACAAGCATGATGGATTTCCACTCCTGCATTGTGTGCAACTTCTAATAAGTTATCACCTGCAGCCGCATCAACAACCATACCTTCGGGGCAAAATTCTTCATTAGGTAAAAAAATCACTTTTGGCATAACACTTTCCTCAAAATTATTTAATAATCTGACCGCACTTTTACGGTTTTTCAATATCTGACAAATTTTTGCCTGTCAAAGCTTTATTAATCGATGCATTCATTCGACGTGCTGCAAATTCTTGGGTAGCAATATCCAAGGCTTTAATTGCTTGCGCGATTGCATCACGATCTGAACCTTGTTTTACATCCATTAATTGTTTTAACACACTTTCAATATGATGAAACTCTTCTGTGCTCAGCAATTCAGCTCCATCAGCTTGCAACGCAACAATCACACTTTCAATCACACGATCAGCTTCTACTCGTTGCTCGGCTAATTCGCGAGCTTGTAAATCCTCTTGCGCATTATCAAAAGAAGATTTTATCATTGCGGTCACTTCTTCATCGGTTAAACCATAAGAAGGTTTAATTTGGATTGATGCCTGCACTTTCGTCGATTTTTCCATTGCAGTCACACTTAATAAACCATCTGCATCGACTTGATAAGTCACTCGAATATGAGCGGCACCCGCAGCCATTGCCGGAATACCTCGTAGAGTAAAACGCCCTAAAGAACGACAATCATCTACCAGCTCACGTTCACCTTGTACGACATGAACAGTCATTGCTGTTTGGCCATCTTTGAAAGTAGTAAACTCTTGTGCACGAGCCACAGGAATTGTTGTGTTACGTGGAATAATTTTTTCCACTAATCCCCCCATGGTCTCAATGCCTAAAGAAAGCGGCACGACATCCAGCAACAACATATCAGAATCAGTTTTATTACCAACTAAAATATCAGCTTGAATTGCGGCACCAAGTGCCACAACTTTGTCTGGATCAATGGAAGTGAGTGGTGTTTTACCAAAAAACTCACCAACCTGTTCTCGTACGTATGGCACTCGAGTTGAACCACCAACCATCACCACCGCTTGCACTTCTTCAGATTCAACGTTAGCATCTTTCAAAGCTCGGCGACAAGTTAATAGTGAACGTTTTACCAGTGAATGAATCAACTCATTAAATTGTTCTCGTGAAATTTCTACTGAAAAATTTTGCCAAGAAATCACCGCACTTTTCTCAGTACTTAAAGCAATTTTGGCTTGGCTAGCAAGCGTTATCAGTTCGCGCTGTTGATTTGGGGTTTGTGGTTTTACTTGGGTTTGTTCAACGACCCACTCTGCTATTAAATGGTCAAAATCATCACCACCTAGCGCAGTATCGCCACCCGTGGCTAGAACTTCAAAGACACCTTTTGATAAGCGTAAAATTGAAATATCAAATGTACCACCACCTAAATCATAAACTGCAATAATTCCTTCCTGCCCACTATCCAATCCATAAGCGACTGCGGCTGCAGTAGGTTCATTCAATAAACGTAGTACATTTAACCCAGCTAAACGCGCAGCATCCTTAGTACTTTGACGTTGAGCATCATCGAAATAAGCAGGAACCGTAATCACAACCCCAGAAAGCTCACCACCAAGGCGTTGTTCTGCAATGTGATTTAAGCGTGATAAAATATCTGAAGACACTTCAATTGGACTTTTAGGCCCCTGTGCCGTAACAATTAAAGGTAATCCATTTTCGCTCGCCACAAATTCATAAGGCAAACTAGGATAACGAGACTGAACATCAGCAAGACTACGACCAATTAGGCGTTTTACCGAAATTATCGTATTTTTTGGATCAAGTGAGGCTTGTTCAAAGGCTTCTAAACCAACTTTCGTCTCTTCAACGCCATAATGAACAACTGATGGTAAAAGACTACGCTCTTTTTCATCATTAAGAATCACGGATTGCCCACTACGCACGGATGCAACCAAAGAATTGGTTGTTCCCAAATCAATCCCAACGGCTAAACGATGTTGATGCGGTGCAGCAGCTTGTCCTGGTTCTGCAATTTGTAATAATGCCATATGCTATTTTTCTACTGGTTATGCGACGGAATACGCCAAATCAAATTTATTTTTTTCTGCAAAGCTTGATTGGTAATGGGTTTCAATATTGACTTCGTGTTTTTGACGTTCATCAATCGCTATTTTTCTCTCTTCGCTAAAGTCAGGCGAGAATACAAAAATTTGATTACCATCCAATTGTTTCACATCATCTTGCCAATTTTGCCAAAATAGACCTTGATAAAAAGCCTCTAAATCACCATTCAATGCCCAAGCTAAAAATTCTGTATAAGTAAAATTTAAATTATGCCAAGTAAGATCTTTTGGTGAAAAATAATAAATTTTGCCAAGGTTATCGCCTAAGGAACCACCATTTAATGCAAAGTAACCGCCTATCACATCATCAGCAACCAATAAATACTTTGGTTTTTCACCAGACTCACTAAAAGACTTACTAAAATTCCAATCCATCAATCCACGCGGTAATTTAAAACTTCCTGAACCTAAAATACGCAACCAACCATGATGAATTAAAATTCCACCTGTTTCATAAATCACAGCCCCCATTGGTGATGACGTAGGCATTTGCATGGTAAAAAGTTCACGTTCTGCACTTGATTGATCTTTTTTAATGACATAACAATGATTCCGTGCACTTTCAATCCATTGGGAAAGTATAGGCCAAGCAGAGTTTTCTGGAGATATTAGTTGTTCGAGAGTTTGCATAATATCAAGGGATATTGAGATATAGATCTATTACAGTTCAAAAAGGCGTTCTTCTACACGTTCAATTTCTTCAGAAAGCTTACTAGTAAAACGTAATTTATCACACTGTTGAGATGCTTTCGTCCATTGTTGGGATTTCAGACTATCCGAAAGTGCGGTTAATAATGACTGAGTTTCTTGTTTAATTTCTTTTACAAAAACGTTTAATGCACCTTCATCTTTCTGATGTTCAAGTTCTTCTAGTTGTTCTCGCCACTGTAACTGTTGCATTAAAAATGCCACATCTTGTGTACTTTTTTGTTCAAGATCTATCTGTTCACCAGTATTAAGCGCAATAATAGCTTCCGCTCGCAAAATTGGGTCTTTTAACGTTTTTAAGGCATCATTCACTTCGGTGGATTTTTGCATCGCAACGCGTTGTTCTAACGCACTACTTGATACAAAATTATCTGGATGTAGCGCCTTTTGTAATTCTAAATAACGTGTATTTAGCGCCTTCTCATCTAACTGAAAATCAACGGGTAAATCAAAAATTTGAAAAGGATTTAACATTAGATTATTACCTTAAACATGGAAACTTTCACCACAGCCACAAGATTCTTTTACATTTGGATTATTATATTTAAAGCCTTCATTTAAGCCTTCTTTCACATAATCCAACTCAATACCATTGAGATAAACTAAGCTTTTTGGATCGACAATAATATTCACACCGTGTTGTTCAAAAACTTGATCTTCTTCATTTAAGACATCAACAAATTCAAGCACATAAGCTAATCCAGAACAGCCTGATGTTTTCACGCCTAAACGCAAGCCAATACCTTTACCACGATTATCCAAAAAAGCTTTCACTCGTTGAGCGGCTTTTTCTGTTAATGTAATACTCATATATCCCCCAAAACCACTAAAAGTGCGGTCAAAACCGACCGCACTTTTTCATATTATTCGCCTTTTTTGGATTTGTAATCAGCAATTGCCGCTTTAATTGCATCTTCCGCTAAAATGGAACAGTGTACTTTCACTGGTGGCAATTCTAACTCTTCTGCAATTTGGCTATTTTTGATTGCGCCTGCTTCTTCTAAAGATTTACCTTTCACCCACTCGGTAATTAATGAGCTAGATGCAATAGCAGAACCACAACCATAAGTCTTGAATTTTGCATCTTCAATAATGCCGTTATCATTTACTTTAATTTGTAACTGCATTACATCTCCACAAGCTGGCGCACCCACCATGCCAGTACCAACATTGCTATCTTTTTTATCCATAGAACCCACATTACGCGGATTTTCATAATGATCGATTACTTTTTCGCTATAAGCCATTTTAACTTTCCTTTTTTAAATCCTTGAGAAACGCTATTTCATAATAGCAGTTAAATCCTAGTGAGCAGACCACTCAATTGTACTAAGGTCGATACCTTCTTTAAACATATCCCATAATGGCGATAATGCACGAAGTTTTTCCACCGCACCTTTTACTAAATTAATAGTGTAATCAATTTCTTCTTCAGTGGTGTAACGGCCAAGTGTAAAACGAATTGAACTGTGTGCCAATTCATCATTTAAACCAAGTGCGCGCAATACATAAGATGGCTCTAGGCTAGCTGATGTACAAGCCGAACCAGAAGATACAGCAATATCACGCAACGCCATCATTAAAGATTCACCTTCAACATAGTTAAAGCTAATATTTAAATTACTATCTAAACGGTGCTCCATTGAGCCATTTACGTAGGTTTCTTCAATATCTTTTAAGCCATTATATAAACGATCACGAAGAGCTTTTAAACGTGGCATTTCT
This sequence comes from Haemophilus sp. oral taxon 851 str. F0397, assembly GCF_000242295.1. Lineage (NCBI taxonomy): Bacteria > Pseudomonadati > Pseudomonadota > Gammaproteobacteria > Pasteurellales > Pasteurellaceae > Haemophilus > Haemophilus sp. oral taxon 851. The sequence continues at coordinate 53,062 of NZ_JH591080.1, read as the reverse complement.
GATGCCATTTCTTCTTTTGCAATTCGATAAGCCTCGCCCATTCCCACAATTTGGTGAACAGGTAATGTACCTGAACGCATTCCGCGCTCATGACCACCGCCATGAATAATCGCTTCTAAACGGATACGTGGTTTACGACGAACGTATAACGCACCAATACCTTTAGGCCCATAAAGTTTATGGCTAGACATAGATAATAAATCAACTGGCAGCTCTTCCAAGTTAATCGCAACTTTACCCACACTTTGAGTTGCATCTACGTGGAAAATCGTTTTATTTGCACGACAAAGCTCACCAATAGCTTTAATATCTTGCAATACACCAATTTCATTATTGGCATGCATAATTGAAACTAAAATAGTATCAGGACGAAGTGCGGCTTTAAATTTTTCTAAATCAATTAAACCATCAGACTCGGGTGATAAATAGGTCACTTCAAAACCTTCGCGCTCTAATTGACGACAAGTATCTAAGACGGCTTTATGCTCAGTTTTGCAAGTGATGATATGTTTACCTTTAGTTTGGTAAAAATGCGCAGCGCCTTTAATTGCAAGGTTATCTGATTCTGTCGCACCAGAAGTAAACACAATTTCACGAGAATCGGCACCAATAAGATCCGCAATTTGATTACGAGCCACATCAACCGCTTCTTCTGCTTGCCAACCAAATTTATGCGAGCGAGAAGCTGGGTTACCGAATGTACCGTCAATGGTTAAAAATTCCATCATTTTCTTCGCAACACGCTCGTCCACAGGACAAGTCGCTGCATAGTCTAAATAAATAGGTAATTTCATTTTTCACTCCTAAATCATTCTAAATTTGACCGCACTTTAATGCATTTTGCACTGTACGGACTACTTTCCTTTATTGATTAACAATTAATAAATTCTCAAAATCGCTATGAGTTTGGCGTTTTGACTCGCGTTTACTCACCAATTCAGCCAAAGTAATTTCATTGAGAAAACTTTCAATGCGATTACTCAGATCTTCCCACAATGTATGAGTTAAACATTCTACGCCATTTTGACAATTTCCACGACCAAGACATTTTGTCACATGAATATTTTCATTTACCGCTGAAATAATCATTCCCACTGAAATTTGGTCACTTGGTAAACCTAGCTGATAACCTCCACCAGGTCCACGAACACTTTTTACTAATCCATCACGACGTAATTTAGCAAAAAGTTGTTCTAAATAAGATAGCGAAATATGTTGACGTTCAGAAATATCTGCAAGGCTCACAGGACCTTTTTCTGCATTTAAAGCGATATCTAAAACCGCAGTGACTGCATAACGACCTTTCGATGTAAGTTTCATAAAGTGTTCCTAAAAAGTGATGTTGCAATATTTACATATCCTACTAAATCAGTCAATTAATCTAAATCAAGATCAATCCGTTTTTCGACCGCACTTAGCATACCATTTAAAATATTTAATTCATTTTTTTCAAGTTGAGCGCGATAATATAAACGCTTTAACTTATGCATAACACCTTGATTTTGAATGAATCCGAGTGACTGATATACACGCTCAGTATGCTCAAAAAAATAAGCGAGTTGTTCTGCAGTTGGATAGTTTTGTTCTATTAAAGAAAGTGAATTTTCCTTCTTATCTTGAGCTAAAAATGCCATACGCAATTCATAGCTTACCAACTGTACCGCCATTGCCAAATTTAAAGAAGAATAATCAGGATTAGCTGGGATATTCAAATGATAATGACATTTCAACAACTCTTCATTCGTTAATCCAATACGCTCACGACCAAACACAATAGCTATCTTGCCTTCATGCGCTACAACTTTCTCAGCACATTCTCGAGGCTCGATCAAGGTACTTTGTAAATGACGTAAACGAGCACTTGTTCCAACCACCAAAGAGCAATCATCGACGGCTTCATCAAAACTATCGACAACTCTAACATTTTTTACAATATCTTCTGCGCCAGCTGAAAGAGCATAAGATTGTTCATCAACAGATTTTGGTGAAACAAGACAAAGCTGGGCCAACCCCATTGTTTTCATTGCTCTAGCAGCAGAACCAATATTACCGCTATGCGAAGTCTCAATTAAAACAATACGAATATTTTCCAACATAATGATGCCCGACTAAAATTTAAGGGTATTCTACCACAATAACCGCTAAAAATAGTCAAGAATTTAAGCAAATTAAAGGAAATTTAAAATATTAGAGATGAATAATAAAAACAAGAATGGTGGGTTGTGAGAGGCTCGAACTCTCGACCGACGGATTAAGAGTCCGCTGCTCTACCAACTGAGCTAACAACCCAACTGGACAACTAAATCAGAGAGTGGTGGGTCGTGAAGGATTCGAACCTTCGACC
>NZ_JH591080.1:0-50708 GCF_000242295.1 Haemophilus sp. oral taxon 851 str. F0397 | reverse complement strand
CCGCTGCTCTACCGACTGAGCTAACGACCCACTGTGTTGATGAATTAATGATAGCGCATTTATTTTAGAATCAAAAGAATAAATTCATTCTTTCAAGCTAATTGGTTAAATTACAAACGATGAAAACAAAACAGGATCCAATAAAAAATGGATCCTGTTTTTCAAGTATTAGAAATACTAAGAATTAGTACGCTAACACTGCACGACGGTTTTTAGAATATGCAGCTTCATCGTGGCCTAATACTGCAGGTTTTTCTTCACCGTAAGATACTGTGCCTAATTTACCAGCATCAACACCTTTACCAGCTAAATAACCTTTAACTGCATCTGCACGACGTTGACCTAACGCAATGTTGTATTCTGGTGTACCGCGTTCGTCAGTGTTACCTTCTACTAATACTTTAGCAGCTGGAGTTGCATTTAAATATGCTGCGTGTGCATCTAAGATTTGAACGTATTCACCTTCGATGTTGTATTTGTCAAAACCGAAATATACGGTGTTGTAACGTTGTTGAAGATCAGAAACAGAGTAACCGCCAAAAGTTTGGCCTGCACCATTGCCTGCTGCATCGTTGTTAGATGAACTACAAGCAGCTAATGCAGCTACAGAACCTGCAACTAATAATGATTTAACAAATTTGTTCATTAGATTTCTCCTCAATGAGTTTTCTTTATTTAGTTAAGTATGGCGACCAAGCAGGAAATTTCACTTGGCCATTACTTCCTGGAAGGCTCGCTTTGAAGCGACCATCTGCAGAAACTAATTGTAGCACCTTTCCTAAGCCTTGTGTAGAGCTATAAATAATCATAATTCCATTTGGTGAAAGACTTGGACTTTCGCCTAAGAAAGAGGTACTAAGTACTTCTGATGCACCAGATGTGAGATCTTGTTTAACAACATTATTGTTTCCATTAATCATCACAAGGGTTTTGCCATCAGCGCTAATTTGTGCACTACCGCGACCACCAACCGGTGTTGCACCACCACCGTTTGCACTCATACGATAAACTTGTGGTGAACCACTTCTATCGGATGTAAATAAAATTGAGCTACCGTCTGGAGACCAAGATGGTTCTGTATTATTACCTGCACCACGAGTTAATTGAGTCGGAGCGCCGCCGTGAGAACTCATCACATAAATATTTAATGAGCCATCCTGTGAAGAGGCGAAGGCTAAACGTGAACCATCCGGAGAGAATGCAGGAGCACCATTATGTCCAGGGAAAGAAGCCACCACTTTACGAGCACCAGAATTTAAATCTTGTACAACAAGTTGTGACTTTTTATTTTCAAAAGATACATACGCTAAACGTTGACCATCTGGAGACCAAGCTGGTGACATAATTGGTTGAGAGCTGCGATTTACGATAAATTGATTATAGCCATCGTAGTCTGCAACACGAACTTCATAGGGTTGTGAACCGCCATTTTTTTGCACAACATAAGCGATACGAGTTCTGAATGCACCACGGATCGCAGTTAATTTTTCAAAAACTTCATCACTAACAGTATGGGCACCATAGCGTAACCATTTATTTGTCACTGTATAGCTATTTTGCATTAATACCGCCCCTGGCGTACCTGATGCACCAACGGTATCAATTAATTGATAAGTAATACTATAACCATTACCAGATGGAACAACTTGTCCGACCACAATTGCATCAATTCCAATATTAGACCAAGCTTCAGGATTTACCTCTGCTGCTGAAGTTGGACGTTGAGGCATCTGAGACACTGCAATAGGATTAAATTTACCACTGTTACGTAAATCATCAGCAACAATTTTGCTAATATCTTCTGGTGCAGATCCGGCAAACGGCACAACAGCTATAGGACGTGCACCATCAACCCCTTCATCAATTACAATGCGAACTTCATCATCTGCGAATACATTGCTTGCAACAGCAAGTACAATCGCTAATACGCTCACTAAACGTTTTAATAATTTCATTTTGTTACCTTTAAAATTTAACAATAAATTTTTCTAAAGAATTATCGAATATCAAAGTCAATAATTGGCGATTTATATTTCTCATAGATAGCATCCGATGGCGCTGCTGGAACTTTTTTCGTTCTAGCCACTGCACTTAATGCTGCTGTACAAATATCATCAGGACCTGAAATTTTTTGATATCCCAAGATTGTTCCATCTCGACTCAATTGAATTTTAATACGACAAACTTTTCCTGCAAAACTTGGATCTTTTAAGAAACGACGTTGAATCTCTTTCTTAATCACTCCAGCGTATTGATCTCCTACTTTGCCACCATCGCCAGAACCAAGCGCAGCACCGCTACCTTGAGTTCCACCTTTATTCGCATTTCCGCCTTTAGATGCACTACCGCCACCAATATCTCCGCCATTTAAGAAATCATCTAAACTGGCTTGGTCCGCTTTTCGTTTTGCTGCATCCGCTTTAGCTTTAGCATCTGCAGCAGCCTTAGCTTTCGCCTCTGCATCAGCTTTTGCTTTAGCATCAGCTGCGACTTTAGCTTTTGCATCGGCTTCAGCTTTTGCCTTAGCATCAGCAGCGGCCTTAGCTTTTGCATCTGCTTCAGCTTTCGCTTTAGCCTCAGCTTTTGCTTTAGCTGCGGCTTCAGCTTTTTCCTTGGCTTCTGCCTCTTGTTTTGCTTTTTGTGCTGCAAGTTCTGCGGCTTTAGCTTTCGCCTCTTCTTCAGCTTGTTTTGCTGCTGCAGCTAAACGTTTAGCTTCTGCATCTGCTTTTAATTTTGCAGCTTCAGCAGCTTGTTTTGCTTTTGCCTCTTCAGCTTGTTTCTGTTTTTCCAACGCTTCTTGACGAGCTTGCTCTTGTTGTTTTTTTATTTCTTGCTGACGTTGCTGTTCTTGCTGACGTTTTAACTCTTCTTGTCGTTGAACTTCCTGTTGACGCTTAATCTCTTCTTGATTAGGTTGTGGCGGTTTTTCTTCAACAACGGGTTCTGGACGTTTCTGTTTATCCGCTTGCCCTTTTTTCTGTTGTTGAATTCTACCCCATTCTTGCGCTGCAGAGCCAGTATCGACCATTACCGCCCCCATAGCATCACCATCACCTTCTCCACCACCCATAATTTCAACTGTATGGTAGAAAGAGCTGACAATCAACAATCCAAACAAAACAAGGTGCATCACTATAGAAATAACAAATGCATTTGCGCCTTTTTTTTGTCGATTATTTTGCACGGTTACCTACTTAGTTAAATTGGGTTTGTCATTAAACCAACAGATTTAATTCCAGCAAGGTGGAGTAGATTAAGTGCTTTAATCACTTCTTCATAGGGAACTTCCTTAGCCCCACCCACTAAAAATAGTGTGTTATTATCTTTATCAAATTCTTGTCGAGATAACTGTGTCACCATTTCTTCCGTTAACCCTTCTTGACGTTCTCCGCCAATAGAAATCGCATATTGTCCAATCCCTGAAACTTCAAGAATTACCGGCACTTTATCTTCATTAGATACATTTTGACTTTGCACTGAATCCGGCAATTCCACTTGTACGCTTTGGCTAATAATTGGTGCTGTTGCCATAAAGATCAACACAAGCACTAACAATACATCCAAAAACGGGACAATATTAATTTCAGATTTAATATCTTTACGCTGACGACGAGCCATAATTCAAATCTCTCTTATTTTTCACCGCACTTAACGAAAGAGTGCGGTGTATTTTTTCTATATTTTAGTGTGGTGCTTTGCCGAAAGCTTGGCGATGTAAAATCGTCGTAAATTCATCAATAAAGTTACCATAATTCTGTTCGATAGCATTCACGCGTAAACTTAAACGGTTATAAGCCATTACAGCCGGAATCGCAGCAAACAAACCGATTGCAGTAGCAATCAATGCCTCAGCGATACCAGGAGCAACCATTTGTAAAGTTGCTTGTTTGGCGCCACTTAATGCCATAAAAGCGTGCATGATACCCCAAACAGTTCCGAATAAACCAATATAAGGGCTAACAGAAGCTACTGTAGCCAAAAATGGTACTCGACTTTCAAGGCTTTCAACTTCACGATTCATTGTAAGATTCATTGCTCGCGTGGTTCCTTTAATAATCGCCTCAGGCGCATCAGGATTCACTTGTTTCAAGCGAGAAAACTCTTTGAAACCAACAAAGAAAATTTGTTCACTACCCGTTAAAATATCACGACGATTTGATAATCCTTCATATAGCTTATTCAAATCTTCACCAGACCAGAAACGGTCTTCAAAAGTATTCGCTTCTTTTAAAGCAGCCGTTAAAACTCGGCTACGTTGGATAATAATCGCCCAAGAAATAATTGAGAATGAAATCAAAATCACAATTACAAGTTGAACAACAATACTTGCTTTTAGAAAAAGATCTAAAAAATTCAATTCTGCAGTCATTGCATACTCCGAAAAGTTTATTTTAGGTTGTAAAACGCAGCTTTTACTTCTTTAGGAAGCGCCACAGGTTTCATATTGCCAAGATGAACACTGGCTACCTTGACTGTAGCCTTTGATAACATCACCGTATCACGCATAAGTCGTTGCTCAAAAAGGATTGTTGCGCCTTTTATCTCTATGACATCTGTTTCTACCGTGAGTAAATCATCCAATTTTGCCGCAACGCAATAATCAATAGCGAGCGATTTGACAACAAACGCGAGTTGTTGTTCTTGTAATAAAGTTTGCTGCGTAAAATTTAACGCTCGCAAATATTCTGTTCTAGCCCGCTCAAAAAAATGCAAATAACGAGCATGATACACAACGCCACCAGCATCAGTATCTTCATAATATACTCGAACGGGAAGATAGAAGGTTTTTCCTGACATTATTAAGCTTTGCCCACCGCAATAGGTCGGATATTTTAGAACCTGTTTTTTAGATAAGCAATATGCCAAAGAAAAAAATCATCCTCGTAAATAAAAATGCTCTACAGCACTAATCAATATAATGATATAAGCGATATAAGGTAAGAAAATTAGTTTCCAAATTACGCTTTTAATTTCAAATCCGATTCCATGAATCCAAACCGTAATCAATCCCCAAAAGATCATCAAAATCCACCAAGGAGAATCATTTCGTAACAACGTTGAAAAATTATCAATATTAAAGAAAAATACAGCTGTTAGTCCTAGCGCTAAAATAAATGAAAGGGTTCGAAACGAACCCTTATTAATTAATTGATAGAGTGAATGAATCATATTACTCGTCAAATTTTCCTGCTTTTTCTTTGCCAATGGTTAATTTTGCACTGGCAAATATAGCTAATAACACACCCACTACCCAAATTACATATAACATATTAATCTCCTTAGTATAATGAGTGTTTATTTTCATCAATGAAATTCTCATCTAAGCGACCAAACATCTTCGAATAAGACCAAATGGTATAAACCAAAGAAATAGCCACAAAGATAAGTGCAAAAATCAACATTAACGTTAATGTTAATTCACTTGAAGTTGCATCCCACATTAACAAACTCTGTTCAGGGTGTGAGCTTGAAGGCATCACAAATGGGAACATAGATACAGCAGCAGTAATAATCACACCAGCCATTGTTAATGCAGAGAAAAAGAATGCAAAACCACAACGATTAGCTTTAGAAAATGCCGCATTTAATAGCGCAGCAACTACGGCTAATGCAGGGAAAATCCAAAGAATTGGCATTTCATTGAAATTTCTAAACCACGCACCAGTTTCAACAGCAACTTCTTTATTCATTGGAGAAGATGGCGCATAGTGATCCACAACACTCGTTACTACATAACCCTCTTTAAAGTATAACCATGCTCCAGCTAATACGAATGCAATTAAAGTCACAATAGCACCGATTTGGCTCACTGAACGAGCGCGATCACGCAATTCTTCGGTTGTTTTCATTTGTAACCAGTTCGCACCGTGAGTCACAAGCATTGATAAGCTAATAACACCACACAATAATGCAAATGGATTTAATAATTCAAAGAATGAACCGGTATAAGTTACTTGAGTCAATTCGTTGAAATGGAATGGAACGCCTTGTAATAAATTACCAAAAGCCACCCCAAATACTAATGATGGTACAAAACCACCTGCGAATAGTCCCCAATCCCAAACAGAACGCCAAGTTGGGTTATCAATCTTTGCACGATATTCAAAACCCAATGGGCGCAAGAATAACGCAGCTAAAACCAATACTAAAGCGATGTAGAAACCTGAGAATGAAACGGCATATACAATTGGCCATGCCGCAAATACTGCGCCGCCTGCAGTTAATAACCAAACTTGGTTACCATCCCAATGGGGGGCAATAGAGTTGATCATAATACGGCGCTCCACTTCTTTTTTGCCTGTTACAGGTAAAAGTGCGGTCACGCCCATATCAAATCCGTCGGTAACAGAAAAACCGATCAACAATACAATAACTAACACCCACCAAATAAAACGTAGAAATTCATAATCAATCATAATTCATCTCCTGCTTATTTAGATGATTGTTCAAAGTAGTATTTGCCGGTTTTTAACGCACTTGGACCCAAACGCGCATATTTAAACATCAAATACATCTCAACAATAATGAACGCAAGATAAAGCGCACAAATTAAACCAATAGAGAACCATAAATCGCCAGTACTTAACTGAGACGCTGATACCCCAACAGGTAAAACTTCATAGATTGCCCAAGGTTGACGACCAGACTCAGCTAAGAACCAACCAAATTCAATTGCTAAGATTGGCAATGGGATACACCAAAGCAATGCTTTAAGCAATAAGCGAGAAGAAGTGACTTTGTTACGTAAATTTTGAACAAATGCGCCGAAGGTCAGTAAAATAATTAAACCACCGGCTGCTAACATCCCACGGAATGCCCAGAAGTTAGGACCTACGTTTGGAATAGTATCGCGAGCAGCTTGTTTAATTTGTTCATCTGTTGCATCTACAACTTTATCTGTGTAACGTTTTAATAATAAACCAAAACCTAAATCACCTTTTACTTCATCAAATTTTGCTTTAGTTTCTGGATTTACGTGGCCTGCTGATTTTTTCTCTGCTTTTAATTGCGTGAATAAATCGTAAGCTACCATACCGTTACGAACACGACCTTCATTTTTCGCTTGAATATCTTTCAAACCAACAATTTCAGTATCTAAAGAACGCGTTGCAATTAAACCACCCAAATATGGGATCTCAATCGCAAAATCATTTTTCATTTCTGCAGTATTTGGAATTGCAACTGGATGAAATGGCGCTGGCGCAGGATGAGTTTCAAACTCGGCTTCCATTGCAGCCAATTTCACTGGTTGTGCTTTACCTATGTCGTAACCTGATTCATCCCCCATAATTAACACCGCTGATGCCGCAATAAAACCAAAGGTTGCAGCAACAGAGAATGAGCGTTTGGCAAAACCAATATCACGACCTTTTAATAAATAGAATGCACTAATACCTAATACAAACATTGCACCAGTCGAATAACCTGCTGTTAACGTGTGCAAGAATTTACTTTGGGCAACTGGATTTAGCCAAAGGTCTAAGAAGCTCGTCATTTCCATACGTACTGTCTCAAAATTAAATTCTGAGCCAGCTGGAGACTGCATCCAACCATTAGCAACTAAAATCCACATTGCAGATAAGTTCGAACCGAAAGCTACACAATATGTAGCAAGTAAGTGTTTACCTTTAGTTAAACGATCCCAACCAAAGAAGAATAACCCCACAAAAGTTGATTCTAAGAAAAAGGCTAGTAACGCTTCAATTGCTAATGGCGCACCAAAAATATCACCTACATAATGAGAATAATAAGACCAGTTAGTACCGAATTGGAATTCCATAATGATACCTGTGGTCACCCCAAGGGCGAAGTTAATACCAAATAACTTACCCCAGAATCTTGTCATATCTTTATAAACTTCTTTGCCTGTCGCCACATAAATGGTTTCCATAATCACAAGGACGAATGACAAACCTAATGTCAGCGGCACGAAAATGAAGTGATACAACGCAGTTAAAGCAAACTGCAAGCGAGAAAGGTCAACAACGTCCAACATTCTCAACTCCTCTGTATAAACAACATTAGTTCCAACAATGATTAAAAAGGCAAAGCCTTAAATAATCCCTAATCACTCAACTCCAATTAGCTAAGTTTAAATTGGTTTATCTACATAATCATTCTCAAATGGTTAAAAAACACCAATTATTATAGAGATAAGCCAAATTTGCGGGTATTCTACTACTAAACATAAGGATAAAAAACAGTAAAAACGATATCTAGATCACATTTTTGACATAAGACATAAAATACCTATTATTTATTAAAAATAATTTAATTGATATAAATCAATTTTGCTATTTTTTGTACAAAAATATATGTTACACGTGATCCTTATCACAATTTACAACAATAAATGACTTCAAAAGCTAGACATACTAAGTATATTTTGCTATTTTCCCGCCTAGTTTAATTTTTAGATTTCATAATAAAGAGAAACAAGGACTTAAAATGAAAAAAACATTCCTTATTTTAACCGCACTTTTCTCTGCTGTATCAACCTCTACTTTTGCATCAAATATTCTGCCACAACAATGTGAACAACTATTTAAAGAAACAGAGAATTTGATCACGCAAGCAGAAAAACAACCTGGCACTCATACACAGGTAGGAAAAATTAAAAATAAGTTAAACCAAAGCAAACAACAGATTCTTCAAATGGAATTGGCGACTCAGTTAAAAAGTTGTGAAGTGGGTTTAGCAAAATTAAGTAATTTGAAAAGTTATAGTGAGTAATTAAAAAAGCCTTATTGAGTTCAATAAGGCTTTTTTAGTGGTTAAATTTATCTAGTCTGATAATTTCTGCAGACCGAAATGGCGATAAGTTTGTGATGTTGCAATACGGCCACGTGGCGTTCTTTGTAAAAACCCCTGTTGAATCAAATAAGGCTCTAAAACATCTTCAATGGTATCGCGTTCTTCACCGATTGCAGCAGCAAGATTATCCAGCCCTACTGGTCCGCCGTCAAAACGTTCAATAACTGCAGACAATAATTTTCTATCTAAATAATCAAATCCGGCATCGTCTACATCTAGCATTGAAAGCGCTTGTTTTGCCACATCTACTGAAATTACTCCCCCATTACGCACATCTGCATAATCACGCACACGTCGTAATAAACGGTTTGCTATTCGAGGCGTGCCTCGTGAACGACGAGCCACCTCGAAAGCGGCTTGCTGTTCTAATTCAAGATTCAAACACCCCGCACTTCTTGCAACAATAGATGTTAAATCTTCTACAGAATAGAATTCCAAACGTTGCACAATACCAAAGCGATCACGCAATGGCGAAGTCAAAGAACCCGCTCTAGTCGTCGCGCCAACCAAAGTAAAAGGTGGCAAATCTAATTTAATAGAACGAGCAGCAGGCCCTTCACCAATCATAATATCCAATTGATAGTCTTCCATTGCTGGATAAAGGACTTCTTCAATAGCAGGGGAAAGTCGATGAATTTCATCAATAAATAACACATCATGAGGTTCAAGATTAGTAAGCATTGCGGCTAAATCCCCCGCTTTTTCTAATACAGGTCCTGATGTCGTACGAATATTCACGCCCATTTCATTTGCCACAATATTAGCAAGAGTTGTTTTTCCCAAACCTGGAGGACCAAAAATCAATAAATGATCCAAGGCATCTTGACGTAGTTTGGCTGCCTTAATGAAAATATCCATCTGCTCGCGTACTTGCGGCTGACCAACATAATCCGCTAATAATTTAGGACGAATAGCACGGTCAATAACATCTTCATCAAGCTTAGCTTGCCCGCTAATAATTCTATCTGCTTCAATCATGTCTCACCTACAGTGCGGCTTTTAACGCTTCGCGGATAACTTGTTCACTGGTTAATTCTGGCTTAGCAACTCGTTTCACCATTTTTTCTGCCTCTGAAGGTTTATAACCTAAAGCAATCAAGGCTGAAATAGCTTCATCAGATGAATTTTCTGAGTGAGATTCAATAAATGGTGCTGACGGAATATGAGTACTTTCGACAAAGAAATCGCTTTGTTTTACGCCTTTAAATTTACCTTTGAGCTCAACTAACAAACGTTCAGCTGTTTTTTTGCCAACACCAGGAATTTTGGTGAGTTTAGAGAGCTCTTCTCTCTCTATCGAATAAGCAAATTGTTCGACAGACATGGCGGATAAAATCGCTAAGGCTAATTTAGGCCCCACCCCATTTGTTTTAATTAATTCACGAAATAAAGTGCGGTCTGTTTTTTGGGCAAATCCAAAGAGTAAGTGAGCATCTTCACGAACAACAAGATGGGTGAATAAAGTAGCTTCTTGACCAATTTCTGGTAAATCATAGAAACTAGTCATAGGCAAAAGCAATTCATAGCCTACGCCTTGCACATTAAGTAAAATTTCTGGAGGTTGTTTTTCTAAAAGAATGCCTTGTAAGCGACCGATCATAATTCTTCCGAATAATAAAAAACTTAACGCATAGAATAAAATAAAACTGGACGAACATCCAGTTAAATTTTTAATCTAAAGCGTCCTCGGCTATATCTGGCCTTTAAAAGTGCGGTCATTTTTTCTTGCGTTTCTGTCATTTTCACAGAATTGGCAATATGTAAAGAATGTTGAATAGAATGCGCATGTGTAATTGCGATAGCCAAGGCATCCGCGGCATCGGCTTGAGGTTTGTCTGACAACTTCAAAATACGAGTCACCATTTCTTGCACTTGCACTTTATCAGCGGAACCAATGCCTACAACCGTTTGTTTTACTAAACGAGCGGCATATTCAAAAACAGGTAAATCATGATTTACTGCCGCAACAATCGCCGTACCGCGAGCCTGACCGAGTTTCAAAGCTGAATCCGCATTCTTCGCCATAAACACTTGCTCAATCGCAAACATATCAGGTTGAAATTGCGTGATGATTTCAGTTACTCCAGCATAAATGCGTTTCAAACGGGTTGGTAAATCTTCAACTTGAGTACGAATTGCGCCACTGCCGAGATATTCTAAATGTCTTCCTGTTTGACGAATCACACCGTAACCAGTTACGCGAGAGCCTGGATCAATACCTAAAATAATGCTCATAATTTCTATAAAAAATGGGTAATTAAATTACCCATTTATTACATTATTAAAGTTGAGATGCCACTTCGTCACTGATTTCGCCATTGTGATATACGTTTTGTACGTCATCACAATCTTCCAACATATCAATTAAACGAAGTAATTTTGGTGCAGTTTCAATATCAAGATCAACGGTTGTTGATGGAATCATCGTTACTTCAGCTTCTTGTACTTTAAAGCCAGCAGCCTCAATGCCATCACGAACTGAACCTAAATCTTCCCAAGCAGTATAGATTTCAAATGAACCATCATCTTGTGGTTGAATATCGTCAGCTCCTGCTTCGATAGCCGCTTCAGTTAATGCATCTTCATCTGCTTGTTCAATTAAAATTAAACCTTTTTTGCTAAATAAATAACCAACAGAACCTTCTGTTCCCAAGTTACCACCACATTTAGTAAAACTTGGGCGCACTTGTGAGATCGTACGGTTTGCATTATCACTTAAACATTCCACCATAACCGCTGTACCGCCTGGACCATAACCTTCATAGATTTTGGTTTCCATATTGGTGTCATCGCCACCACCTACACCACGATCAATAGCGCGGTTGATAGTATCGCGCGTCATATTGTTGCTAAGTGCTTTATCTACTGCTGCACGTAAACGCGGGTTAGCACCCACATCGCCACCACCAATTTTAGCTGCGGTAACAAGTTCACGAATTAATTTAGTAAAAATTTTACCGCGTTGTGCATCTTGTGCTGCTTTGCGGTGTTTAATATTAGCCCACTTACTATGGCCTGCCATGTTGTTTTCCTTCTATTTATCTTTAAGAATATATTTTCTAATTGCTTCCGCATTATTGGAAGATTTTGTCATTTGGATTGCTTGTTCAGGGAAAACCCATTGATACGCCAAATGCTCACTTAATATTGGTTTGAATTCTTGCTCCATTGCCAATAAAAACCAATGTTCACGGCAATGCGTCACATTCGGTGCGTATTTATATCGGAAATGTGGAAAAATTTCAAATTCTATGCTCTCTTTGCAATCAAAAAGTGCGGTGGAATTTTCTGAAATTTCTAACCGCACTTCTTCCCAAAGCTCACGAATTGCTGTTTTTTTTGGTGTTTCACCACTTTCAATGGTACCAGTAACAGACTGCCAAAAATCAGGATCATCTTGGCGTTGGAGCATTAAAACTCGGTTTGTATCTTTAGCGTAAATTACAACGAGAACAGATTGGTTATTTTTATATTGCATCATTAAAAATGCGGCCAAATCTGACCGCACTTCATTCCTAATATTTCAAACTTATTCTGCTTTAACGACAGAAATTGCCAACTCTTCCAACGCCTGCGGATTCGCAAAACTTGGTGCTTCTGTCATCAAGCACGCTGCCGCTGTAGTTTTAGGGAAAGCAATTACATCACGGATATTTTCCGTGCCTGTTAAAAGCATGGTTAAACGGTCTAAACCGAATGCTAAACCAGCATGTGGCGGTGTACCGAATTTTAATGCATCTAACAAGAAGCCGAATTTCTCGCGTTGTTCTTGCTCATTGATACCAAGAATGCGGAATACGGTTTGCTGCATTTTCGGATCGAAAATACGGACAGAACCACCACCTACTTCATAGCCGTTGATCACCATATCGTAAGCATTTGCTACCGCACTTGTTGGATCTGCTTCTAATTGCTCTGGGCTGAAATCTTTTGGTGAAGTGAATGGGTGGTGCATTGCAGCAAGATTACCCTCTTCATCACGTTCAAACATTGGGAAATCGATCACCCAAAGTGGTTGCCACTCATCTAAACGAGTTAAGCCAAGATCACGACCTAATTTCAAACGTAATGCACCCATTGCATCCGTAGTGGTTTGCCATTTGTCTGCACCGAAGAATAAGATATCGCCAGTTTGAGCTTTCACACGCTCTGCTAACGCTTTCCATACATCTTCATTTAAGAATTTCGCGATCGGGCTTTGTACGCCTTCAAGACCAGCATTGATATCGTTTACTTTCGCCCACGCTAAACCTTTCGCACCATAAATACCTACAAATTGTGTATATTCATCAATTTGTTTACGAGTAATTTCTGCACCATTTGGTACACGAATCACTGCAACACGGCCGTTTGGATTGTTTGCGGGCTCATTAAATACTTTAAAATCAACATCTTTTACGATATCTGCTACATCTACCATTTCTAATGGGTTACGCAAATCTGGCTTATCAGAACCAAAACGAGTCATCGCTTCTTGCCAGGTCATTTGTGGGAATTTACCTAAATCCACACCAATGATATTTTGCCATAAACCGTGTACCATGCGTTCCATGATCTCACGTACTTCTGGCGCAGTTAAGAAAGAAGTTTCCACATCGATTTGAGTAAATTCAGGCTGACGATCTGCACGTAAGTCTTCATCACGGAAACATTTCACAATTTGATAATAACGATCAAAACCAGACATCATTAGAAGCTGTTTGAAAAGCTGTGGTGATTGAGGCAATGCATAGAATTTGCCTTTATGCACGCGGCTTGGCACTAAATAGTCACGTGCACCCTCGGGTGTCGCTTTAGTTAGCATTGGGGTTTCAATATCAAGAAAACCATTGTCATCCATAAAACGACGCACAAAGCTGGTGATTTTTGCACGAGTTTTCAAACGTTGTGCCATTTCTGGACGACGTAAATCTAAATAACGATATTTTAAACGTTGTTCTTCAGTATTGTTTTGGTTAAAGTCTAGAGGTAACACATCAGAAGCATTGTAAACACGCAATTCCTTCGCTAACACTTCCACTTCGCCTGTTGCCATATTTTTATTGATTTGGTTTTCAGGACGCGCAATCACTTCGCCTTTAATTTGGATACAGAATTCGTTACGTAAACCCGCAGCCGCTGTCAATGCATCTTGATATTTCGGATCAAAACAAACTTGCACAATGCCATCACGATCGCGCATATCGATAAAAATCAATCCACCTAAATCACGACGGCGGTGAACCCAACCGCTTAATGTTACATCTTGTCCGATATTGTTACGGTTTAATGCTCCGCAATAATGTGTACGCATCATATTCAATTCCTTAACTCTCTATAAAAATGGAAAAATACCGCAGAATTATACGGAAAAAGGCGCATCTTTTAAATCTTAAACGGAAATTTATTTGACCCCTTGAAAACTTTCCTTAAAATGACCGCACTTTTTAAATATTTTCTAATTCGTAGAGTGTGGAAAAGTGAAAAACACACATACTCCACACAATGTAAACCATGAAAGATACTATTTTTTCCGCTCCCATTGAAAAACTCGGCGATTTTACCTTTGATGAAAACGTTGCTGAAGTCTTTCCAGATATGATACAACGCTCCGTACCGGGATATTCCAACATTATCACTGCAATTGGTATGCTGGCAGAACGTTTCGTGACTGCTGATAGTCATGTTTATGATCTTGGTTGCTCACGAGGCGCTGCCACACTTTCAGCACGTCGAAATATTCATCAACCAAACGTAAAAATTATTGGTATCGATAATTCTCAACCTATGGTTGAACGTTGTCGCCAACATATTGCGGCATATCATAGTGAGGTACCTGTAGAAATTCTCAGTGACGATATTCGTCACGTTGAGATTAAAAATGCCTCAATGGTCATTCTCAACTTTACCTTACAATTTTTACCGCCTGAAGATCGTATCGCATTGCTTACCAAAATCTATGAAGGTTTAAATCCAAATGGCGTGCTCGTGTTATCAGAAAAATTCCGTTTTGAAGATGAAAAGGTAAATGAGCTACTGATTGATCTCCACCACCAATTCAAACGTGCTAATGGTTATAGCGAACTTGAAGTGAGTCAGAAACGTACCGCACTTGAAAATGTGATGCGTACAGATTCTATCGAGACACACAAAGTGCGGTTAAAAAATGTAGGATTTTCACAAGTAGAACTTTGGTTCCAATGCTTTAATTTTGGCTCAATGATTGCGGTTAAATAATTCATAACAAATTTATTTAATTCAACTTTTTTGTGGCATAATGCCCGCACTTTTTATCACAAAAGGATTAAACCAATGCGAATTTTACACACTATGTTACGCGTGGGCGATTTAGATCGTTCAATCAAATTTTATCAAGATGTTTTAGGTATGCGCTTATTACGCACCAGTGAAAACCCAGAATTCAAATATACGCTGGCTTTTTTAGGCTACGAAAATGGCGAAAGTGCGGCAGAAATTGAATTAACATACAACTGGGGCGTAGATAAATATGAACACGGTACGGCATATGGACATATCGCTATCGGTGTAGATGATATTTATGCGACTTGTGAAGCAGTTCGCGCAAGTGGCGGTAACATTACTCGCGAAGCAGGGCCAGTTAAAGGTGGCTCAACCGTCATTGCTTTTGTTGAAGATCCTGATGGTTATAAAATTGAATTTATCGAAAACAAAAGTACTAAATCTGGTTTAGGCAACTAAAGTGCGGTCAATTTTTATTGTATTTTTAATAACGTAGGGATTCCTACGTTATTTTATTTTTAAGAGATAGATTATGTCCGATCCTCAAGAAATCCCTTATCACAACCAATTAAAAAATCGCTTTCGTGGCTATTTCCCCGTCATTATTGATGTTGAAACTGCAGGTTTTGATGCAAAAAAAGATGCGTTACTCGAACTAGCCGCAATCACATTAAAAATGGATGAACATGGTTATTTGCATCCTGATCAGAAGTGCCATTTTCATATTGAGCCTTTTGAAGGGGCAAATATTAATCTAGAATCCTTGAAATTTAATGGCATTGATATTCACAATCCACTACGTGGCGCAGTGTCTGAACTCTATGCAATCACGGGGTTATTTCAAATGGTACGTCGAGGACAAAAAGATGCAGATTGCCAACGTTCTATCATTGTGGCGCACAATGCTGCTTTTGACCAAAGTTTTGTGATGGCTGCCGCTGAACGTACTGGCGTAAAGCGTAATCCCTTCCATCCTTTTGGAATGTTTGACACCGCAAGTTTAGCAGGCTTGATGTTTGGTCAGACTGTTCTCGTTAAAGCATGTCTTGCAGCTAAAATCCCGTTTGATGGGAAACAAGCGCACTCTGCGCTATACGACACCGAACGTACAGCAGAACTATTCTGTTATATGGTCAATCATTTAAAAGATTTAGGTGGTTTCCCACATATTGCTTCTGAACTAGAACAGGAAAAAACAACTGAAAAAGAGACCGCACTTTAAGAAAAATAAAAAAGTGGTTGCAATCGTTTTATTTTTCCAGTAGTTTAAAAGCAATTCTTATTTGGAGATAAAAAATGAACATTATCCGTCGTCACCATCATCACCATTCAACTGAATAATCTTTCAGGTTTTTGGTGTGCTTGGAAGATTTCTTCCGAGCTGACAGGATAATAAAAATCTTACCCCTCGGAAGGCAACTTTCGAGGGGTTTTGTTTTATTACAGCACAGGAGTCATCAATGCAACGACATCATCATTATTTATTCGACAATCAAAAATTTTAAAGTAAAGTATTCACCATTTAATTCACAAGGAAAAATACAATGTTAACAAATCCCGTTGTTATTTCGATTATCGTTTTACTAGCACTAAGTTTGCTACGTATTAACGTGATTATTGCGTTAGTTATTGCTGCACTCACTGCTGGACTCTGTGGCGGTCTAGGTTTAAGCAAAACAATTGAAACCTTCACTGGAGGTTTAGGTGGCGGTGCAGAAGTCGCAATGAACTATGCGATGCTTGGTGCGTTCGCGATTGCTATTTCTAAATCAGGTATTACAGATTTAATTGCCTATAAGATCATCACTAAAATGAATAAAACACCAAGCTCCAGCAATTTAACTTGGTTTAAATATTTAATTTTTGGTGTATTGGTATTATTCGCCATTTCTTCACAGAACCTACTTCCTGTACACATTGCTTTTATTCCAATTGTCGTTCCACCGTTACTTTCTATTTTTAATCGTCTAAAAATAGACCGTCGCGCTGTAACCTGCGTCCTTACATTCGGCTTAACCGCAACTTATATGTTACTTCCGGTAGGCTTTGGTAAAATCTTTATCGAAAGTATTTTGGTAAAAAATATCAATCAAGCAGGTGTAGCCCTTGGTTTACAAACAAATGTAGCTCAAGTATCCCTCGCGATGTTATTGCCCGTAATTGGCATGATTTTAGGATTGCTCACCGCAATATTCATCACTTATCGCAAACCAAGAGAATATGATGTTACTATTCAAGAGCCAACCACAAAAGAAATTGAAGCGCACATCGCAAACATAAAACCAAAACAAATCACTGCAAGTTTAATCGCCATTGTAGCGACCTTCGCAACACAATTAGTGACAAGTTCAACCATCATTGGTGGTTTAGTTGGGATAGTCATTTTCGCAATATTTGGCATTTTCAAATTGAAAGAAAGTAACGATATTTTCCAACAAGGTTTACGTTTAATGGCAATGATTGGATTTGTTATGATTGCGGCATCTGGTTTTGCTAATGTAATTAATGCAACAACGGGAGTAACAGATTTAGTTCAAAGCTTAAGTAATGGCACGATTCAAAGTAAAGGTTTGGCTGCATTCTTAATGTTACTTGTCGGATTGTTGATTACAATGGGAATTGGGTCGTCATTCTCAACGGTGCCAATCATTGCATCTATCTACGTGCCACTTTGTTTATCTTTTGGTTTCTCACCATTAGCCACCGTTTCAATCGTTGGTGTTGCGGCTGCCTTAGGAGACGCAGGCTCCCCTGCCTCTGACTCCACCTTAGGTCCAACATCAGGTTTAAATATGGATGGCAAACACGATCACATTTGGGACTCTGTTGTACCCACCTTCCTACACTACAATATTCCATTATTAGCTTTTGGCTGGATTGCAGCAATGTACCTTTAACGATTATAATCCCCCGACTTGGGGGATTTTTTATGACCATTCAACAACTTATCCAGATCTTAGATCAAAAAGTTCAGCAACTTTATCAAGCTCATTTATCAAAACGAGAAGAAAAAATCTTCGCCAAATTTGACCGCACTTTGTTCAGTGAACATGGACAGAATGTTTCCTTTTATCTAAAGGAAATCAATCAAACGCTAGATAGAATAAAGACATTAGAATCTAACGATCTTAATCACTATAATTTTCTGGCAGAGCGTTTACTCGCTCAATGCTCCGTTCTTTCGGAAGCTTTAGCTCGCAAGAATACTCATCTAACTGAATCCCAAACAACAACTAAACAACCTATTCAAAAATCTCAACATAACATTCATAAATTACCGCCAAGAGAACGGTTGGGAAAATACTATGAAGCATTAGAACGCTTGAATAAGCTTTATCAACAACATAAAGATTTGGCGCAGGCAGAAAAAAATAATGATGAAAAAATACGTTATGCTCAACTTGCAGAAGGTTATAAAAAACGTCAACAGAAATGCCAAGATGCAATAGATCTTTTAGAAGAATATTTGGTGTTTAAAGAAGAAATGGAAAACCGTGAAAACACGGAAAACAAATGATTGGAAATAAAAAAAACTAATTCTCTCTAATTAGTTAACTTTAAAAAGTTGATGGCGGAGGAATAGGGATTCGAACCCTAGGAGGGCGTAAACCCTCGCCGGTTTTCAAGACCGGTGCCTTCAACCACTCGACCATTCCTCCTTGATTTAATGCGCACGCATAATACGTTTTTTGAGAAAGACCGTCAAGCAGAAATCACCTCATTTTTATCAAGTGACTATTTTTACTGCAACCCAAAAATAAAAAGAATTGACGTAATAAACATCGCGCCAATTCTAATTTGTTATTTTAGATTACTCTGATTTTGCTCGGGTAGGCTCAGAATATACATGGCTAATCGCACTATGATGTCCTGCTGCCCCTTTACCGTAAAAATAATAGCGAGAATCTTGCCATTCAATAATTGGGAATGGCTGAGGCATTTCATCACTCGCTTTCGCCAAAGTCATCTCTGCTTTTGTATGAGCAACTGAAGAAATAGTACCTAAACGCCCATTAAACTCATAAGTACGAACAAAGGCTGGTTCATTTACAATTTCAGGATCATTTACGGTAATCGTTGACTCAATAGCCTCAACTGTTTCTTGAGGTTTATGAGAATTTAAACGCTCTAGAGATTCTTGTACTTTTTTCTGTACAGATTCGTTGGCTGGCTGAGTAATAAAATCTAATGCTGGTTTTACTTCAAGAGATTTTTCTTCAACCACAATCCCCATTGCTGGCGTGATAAAACCTTTTTTAGTTTTCTCTTGCTCAAGCAATTCATCCACAGATAAGAAATTATTTTCTTTCTGAACATTCACTGTTGAATAGTCCACCCAAGCTTTTCCACTTGCCAATTCAGGTGAAGCAACTGCAGCAAATAATGGCATTGGCGATTTTGGCTCTTGATTACGGCGACGACGTTGATTATTCGCTGCTCGTAAATGACGTGGAGTGCGACGTTGACGCTCTTGACGTTCAGAACGTTCTTGGTGTTGACGAACTGGTTTTTCATCATCTTGAACGGTCTGAACTTCAACAACCTCCACTTCTGACATTTGTTCAACAATGCTTTCGTTATTTTCAACAGCCATCTCATTATCTTCAACGCGCACTCGTTTACGTAAATCACGACGTTGACGACGTTGAGTCACTTGCTCAGTTTTTTCATCTTGAGCCTCAAAAACCGGTGTAGAATTTACCGCACTTTCAGCGATACTTTCTTCCACTAAGTTACGGCGAGGACGGCGTTGATTACGCTCGCGGATATTACGGACTTGTTCTTCGGTTCTTTCCGTTTCGTTATTTTCAGAACGTGGACGACGAGAAGTACGGCGATCCTGTGGACGACGTTGATTACGATTAGAATTGCGCGAAGTGCGGTTATTTTTTGGTTTATTTTCTTCGGATTCAGAAGCAAACAAGCCTTTAATCTTCGCGATAATTTTCGCTAACAAAGACGGTTCATTCGATTTACGCTCAACTGGAGTCGGAGCAGCTTCAGAAATAGAAAGCGCCACTGCCGCACTTTCAACTGCGGGTTGTTCAGCAACAACAGTTGTTTCCACATTACGAGAAACAAGAGATTCCTCAGTGCTTTCATCTTTCTCACAGTGAATTTTCGCTAAGTTATAGCTTAATTCATTCACTTCTTCGCCATCGCGTAAACGGAAAACGCTAAAGTGAGGTGTTTCCATTGCTTCATTTGGCGCAACAATAACATCTACATTGTGACGTTTTTCAATATTGCTAATTGCTTTACGTTTTTCGTTAAGAAGATAAGAAGCAATTTGTACAGGCACAATCGTATGCACTTGCTTGGTGTTTTCTTTTAACGCTTCTTCCTCGATTAAACGCAAGATAGACAAGGAAAGAGACTCGTTATCACGCACTTTACCTGTTCCTTGACAACGAGGACAAATGTGATGTGAAGACTCACCTAATGAAGGACTTAAACGCTGACGCGACATTTCTAACAAACCAAAACGAGAAATGCGGCTAATTTGAATACGAGCACGATCTTGGCGAACGGCATCACGAATACGATTTTCCACTTCACGTTGGTGACGAACTGGCGTCATATCAATGAAATCGATAACCACTAAACCACCTAAGTCACGCAAGCGTAATTGGCGAGCAATTTCATCTGCCGCTTCAAGGTTAGTATTCAATGCAGTTTCTTCAATATCGCCACCACGGGTAGAACGCGCGGAGTTAATATCAATAGCAGTTAAGGCTTCAGTTACATCAATAACGATTGAACCGCCAGAAGGTAAACGCACTTCACGTTGGAATGCTGACTCGATTTGAGATTCGATCTGATAGTGGCTGAAAAGAGGCACTTCGCCTTGATAAAGTTTCACGCGATTGATGAAATCTGGGCGAACAAGTTTGATATGCTCTTTTGCTTTCTCAAACACTTTAGGGCTATCAATAAGGATCTCGCCTATATCACGGCGCAAATAATCACGAATAGCACGTACAATCACATCACTTTCTTGGTGAATCAAGAAAGGCGCTGGACGATTTTGAGATGCTTGTTTAATTGCTTCCCAATGGTGAAGTAAAACTTTTAAGTCCCACTGCAACTCTTCTGGAGATTTGCCCACACCAGCGGTACGAACAATCAAGCCTACGCCTTCAGGCACATCTAATGAACTTAATGCCTCTTTTAATTCAGTGCGATCATCCCCTTCGATACGACGAGAGATTCCCCCCGCACGCGGATTATTTGGCATAATGACCAAATAACTGCCAGCAAGAGAAACGAAAGTGGTTAAGGCTGCCCCTTTATTTCCGCGTTCTTCTTTATTAACTTGAACGATAACTTCTTGGCCTTCACTCAAGATATCGCGAATATTCGGACGACCTTGGAAAACATAATCATCGGGGAAATATTCACGAGCAATTTCTTTTAATGGTAAAAAACCATGACGTTCTGCACCATAATCTACAAAAGCCGCTTCTAAGCTTGGCTCAACGCGAGTAATTTTCCCTTTGTAGATATTCGCTTTTTTTTGCTCATGTCCTGGGCTTTCAATATCCAGGTCAAATAAGCGCTGTCCGTCAACTAGCGCTACACGCAACTCTTCTTTTTGAGTCGCATTGATTAACATTCTTTTCATTGTCAATTCTCTTATTAAATATTTAAAAAGACCTCAAAATAAATCGCACTTTGCTTCGTTATCGACCTCGTGTTTCTCGCGCCAGTCAATCTCACGACTGTATGTTGCTGGGTGCATTGATAACGTTATTAAGCATAAACGTTTGCTTTATAAAACAACGCGATATTCCACACGCGTTGCAAGCGGCTAATTCATTTCAAGAAAAATGTTGATTATCAATGTCTTATGCCGATTGCCGCATTGAGTTTTCACCAACAAAACTTATCCTTTTTTACGCAAATTCTTAGGCGTAAAAAGACACTCTATTATCCATAGAAAACGATTAATTAGCAAGGTTAATATTACGTTCATAGAGTTACGTTAATAGCGCCTTTGTGATATGATTCGCGCCAATTTTCAAAAGGAAAAAAGATGACTGAACAAAACGAAAAAATCATTAATTCATCAGTAAAAATGCTGACAATTAGTGAAGATGAAAGCGGCCAACGTATCGATAATTATTTATTAGCAAAACTCAAAGGGGTACCTAAAAGTTTAATTTATCGCATTGTGCGTAAAGGTGAAGTGCGGGTAAATAAAGGCCGGATTAAGCCAGAATATAAACTGCAAACAGGTGATATTATTCGCGTTCCGCCAGTGCGTGTGACTGAAAAAAACGATGCGTCGATTTCAAAAAATCTCAATAAAGTCGCCGCACTTGAAAATCAAATTTTGTTTGAAGATGATTGTTTGATTGTTTTAAATAAACCTTCTGGAATCGCAGTGCATGGTGGGAGCGGCTTAAATTTTGGTGTGATTGAAGCCTTACGAGCACTGCGTCCAGAAGCACGCTTTTTAGAACTAGTTCATCGTTTGGATCGCGATACATCAGGCATTTTATTAATTGCTAAAAAACGTTCAGCATTGCGCAATTTACATGAACAACTTCGCATAAAAACTGTTCAAAAAGATTATTTAGCGTTAGTACGTGGGCAATGGCAATCCCATGTAAAAGTTGTTCAAGCACCGCTTTTGAAAAATGAATTATCCAGCGGGGAGCGCATTGTGCGTGTCAGCGAGCAAGGTAAACCATCTGAAACCCGATTTAGCATTGAAGAACGCTATACAAATGCTACGCTCGTGAAGGCTTCACCAGTCACAGGGCGTACACATCAAATTCGTGTACATACACAATATGCAGGACATCCTATTGCATTAGATGATAAATACGGCGATAAAGATTTTGATAAACAAATGAGCGAATTGGGATTGAATCGTTTGTTCTTACATGCCTTTTCAATTCGGTTTGAGCACCCTAAAAATGGCGAAACACTACGTTTCAATGCACCACTGGATCATAAAATGAAAGCAATTTTGCAAAAGTTACGGGAAAGCAAATAGACAACATTTGTGTTTATTGCTACACTTGCGTGCGGAGACAACTCGTTTCTATCACCAAAATTTCATAATAACGACAACAAAGGATAGCAAAATGGCAAAAGGACAATCTTTACAAGATCCTTATTTAAATGCGCTTCGTCGCGAACGCATTCCTGTATCAATCTACCTTGTAAACGGAATCAAACTTCAAGGTCAAATTGAATCATTCGATCAATTCGTGATTTTATTAAAAAACACTGTAAACCAAATGGTATATAAACACGCAATTTCAACCGTTGTGCCTGCGCGCTCTGTTTCTCATCACAATAGCAGCCATCATGTAGCAACACCTGAAGCCGTTGAAAGCGTGGAAACTCAAGCAGAATAATCACAGCTCCATCAATGGATAATCAATATTTATTAAGTGCGGTTGAAAATTCTCAGGAAATTTCAACCGCACTTTCTTCATCTCAACAATCTGAAAATACTCGTGACACCGCCATCGTGGTTCACGTTTTCTTTGCGCAAGATAAAAACACTGATGATCTACAAGAGTTCTTACTGCTCGCTGATTCTGCCAATGTAGATGTATTGGATACAATCACCACCAGTCGTAGCACTCCTCAAGCTAAATATTTTGTAGGTGAGGGAAAAGCTCAAGAAATTGCAGATACAGTGCAATCAAATAATGCTGATGTTGTACTTTTTAACCATCAATTAACCCCAGCACAAACACGTAATCTAGAAAGTTTATGTCATTGTCGAGTGGTCGATCGCACCGGCGTCATTTTAGATATTTTTGCCCAACGAGCACGCTCTCATGAGGGAAAATTACAGGTTGAACTCGCTCAACTAAAACACTTATCTACTCGATTAGTTCGTCGAAAAACAGGCTTAGATCAACAAAAAGGAGCGGTAGGATTACGTGGGCCAGGTGAAACTCAGTTAGAAACCGATCGTCGCTTGATTAAAGTGCGCATTTCTCAATTACAAAATCGATTGGCAAAAGTGGAAAAACAGCGCAATCAAAATCGCCAAACACGCCAAAAAGCAGATATCCCGACAATTTCACTTGTTGGCTATACCAATGCAGGGAAATCAACCTTATTTAACCGCTTAACCAATGCAGAGGTTTATGCCGCAGATCAGCTTTTTGCGACATTAGATCCAACTTTACGAAAATTACAGATTCAAGATGTAGGCACGACAATTTTAGCGGATACAGTAGGATTTGTTCGACAGCTTCCGCATGATCTTGTTTCAGCCTTTAAATCGACTTTACAAGAAACGGTTGAAGCAAGCCTATTACTCCATATCATTGATGCCGCTGACTCGCGAAAACAAGAAAATATCGATGCAGTCAATGATGTGCTAGAAGAAATTGGTGCAGGACAAGTGCCTGTTCTATTGGTATATAACAAAATTGATTTGTTGGAAAATGTTGCGCCGCATATCGAATACAATGATGAAAATCAGCCTGTTGCAGTCTATCTCTCTGCGCAAGATGAGCTGGGTATTCATTTATTGTTTGAAGCCGTTAAAGTGCGGTTAAAAAACGAGATACTTTCTCTTTCTTTAATTTTACAACCACACGAAGGCAAACTTCGCCATGCTTTTTATCAACTTGATTGTGTACGCCATGAACAAATTTCTGAACAAGGCGAATTCTTCTTAGATATACAGATTGATAAGATTATGTGGTTAAAGTTATGTAAGCAATTTTCTAGATTAGCGGATATTAAAATACACTCTGATAATACCTAATTTATAGAAAATTATTTTCCAATCCCATATTGTTTCAATTTATTCGCAATCGCAGTATGCGAAACGCCTAAACGTTGAGCCAATTTTCTCGTGCTTGGATATTCTGCATAAAATAATTTTAGGACTTGCGACTCATAAGAACCAATGATTTCATCTAAGGTTTTATTTTCAAATTCATCCAAAGAAATCACCACACTTTGTGGCGGCGCAAGATTTAAACTTTCGATAGTTAAATGATTATCTTGTACCAGAGAGCAGGCACGATAAAGGGTGTTATAAAGCTCACGAACATTCCCTTTCCAATCATATTTCTGCAAATAAAGAAGAAAATCTTTATCGAAAGTTGGTTTTGCAATTTTTAATTCTTCACTGATTTCCTGTAAAAAACCTTGTGCCAGTGGCTCAATATCAGCCATGCGTTCGCGTAATGGTGGCACATTAATAGTGAGAACATTTAAGCGATGAAATAAATCAGCACGAACTTTGCCTTGCTCAACAAGAAAATGAAGCGGAACCTGTGATGTGCAAATCACTCGTACGTTTGCATGATGTTCCTTCTCTTCACCTACTCGACGGAAGGATCCATCCGTTAAAAAACGCAATAATTTAGCCTGCAAGCTCAATGAAAGTTCGGCAATGCCATCTAGTAATACAGTTCCCTCATTCGCGTATTCAAAAAAACCTATGGTTTCACTGTCTCCGACTTTTCTACCAAACATTTCACTTTCCGCATCTTCATCAGGCAAACCCGCACAGTTTACTGCGATAAATTTTTTATCACGACGCAAACTCTGATAATGACAGGCTTTCGCCAACAAATCTTTTCCAGTCCCAGTTTCACCTTGAATTAACAAAGGCGCATCAAACATAGCAAAACGTTTTGCGTTTTCAACCGCACTTCTCATGGATTCACTTTGCACAATAAAACAATCGAAAGGTTTTTGAGGATCAAATTTGAAGGTTGTCATATATCGGAAATATGAGAGAAATAATATGTGGTTATGATAGTTTTTTTACAGAAAAGTGTAAATATTATTTTACACATTAAAAAATAAAAATGCGGTCTATTTTGACCGCACTTTATATGACTATAATTTTAACATTCGCTCTGCTTCACGTGCGCGAACAAGGAATTGTTTCCGTTCGGCAGTTCCCATTCCACTACTTGTGCCAGGCAATTTAACCGTCAATGGATTGACCGCCCGTCCATTAATATGGAATTCATAGTGTAAATGTGGCCCTGTTGAAATTCCGGTATTACCGGAAAGCGCAATTCGCTCGCCTTTTTTAACTGTTTGCCCTGCTTTTACTAAGGATTTGCTCAAATGCATATAAACAGTCTCGTACTCACGACCATGACGCATAATAATATAACGTCCAGCACCTCCAGCCTGATATGCCACTTTTTCAACTACTCCATCTGCTGGTGCGATAATCGATGTACCTTGAGAAACAGAGAAATCCACACCTTTATGCGGTCGTACACGCCCAGTTACTGGATGACGACGATTTGGATTAAATGGTGAAGAAACGCGTGCTTGTCGTTGCAATGGATAACGAGCAAAACCTTTACCTAAGGTTTCCCCTTGTTGGCTGTAGTAACGACCATTGGCAGCCTGAACGGCATAATAACTCTTACCTTCAGACGAAATATGTAACGCCTCAACATTACCTTGACCAGTGAGTTTCTCGCCTAAATACTCACGAGAAACTAAAATTGCAAATTTAGTCCCCTTTTTCAACCTCTGAATGCTCACTTGCCATTGAAGTGCGGTGGTTAATTGGTTGATTTGACGATTATCCAATCCCTGAGCTTTTAAACTAGTTGCAAACGTTCCGTTAATTTCACCTTTTAATACTTCTTTTCGCCAAACACTTGTTTTTTCAACAACTTGACGTTTAAACTTACCACCTTCAACACGTTCATAAATGCGTTCTTCTTTTTCAGATACAAGCCAATTTAAATATTCTAGTTCATCATTTTTATCTAAAATCCAATAGAACTGTTGACCCGCTTTCAAATTTGCCAATTCCCCGTCCACAGCAATTAAACGCTGTGCGGTATCATCTTCCAAACCAGAAAGTTCCAATACGTCTTTTAGGCTATCGCCACGCGTCACAGTATGGCTAAATTGATCGGTAATACGAATTGCTTGATCGGCAGCATCTAATAAGCCACTTAATGCATCTTGTGCATTTTGCGGCAAATTATCCAGTTCATCTGTTGAAGGCTTCACTTCATCAACTTCATCATCTTTAGCCTGTAATTCATCATCATAAGATGTTGCATTTTCATCATTAAGATGCTCAGTTGCCTGATGCTCAACTGAAGTGTGTGCTGTTTTTTCTTCTTGTTTATTTGAGATATTTAATGATTGATATTCAACATTATCTACCACCGCTGGAATAACTTGTTCCGGTGAATCATGATGTTCTGAATTATCTTTTAGGGTAAGTAAAATCCCTGAGAAAATCAGTAAAATAGCAATAAAAAACACTCCCTCTTTAATACGAGAGCGTTTTTTTCTTCTATCTCTAGCTAATTTTACGTGTTGCACAAGGATTCCTAAAATAAAAAAGTTTTCAGCATTCAGACTACATATTATAAAGAAAATTCATTTCTACAGGAAAAGCATTATTCAAACGCTTAAATATTCGACATTGGGTAGAAAATCTTGAGAATTCTATAAAAATGCGTTATTTTCCCCAACCATTGTTGAAAACACGGCGATTTTATGAATATCACATCCATTCGCAACGAGCAAAACCCACAACCGCTCATTCAATTAAAAAATATCAATGTGGTTTTCGCACAAAAAACTGCACTACAAAATATTAATTTAAATATTTATCCGAATTCTATTATCACTATTGTTGGGCCAAATGGTGGTGGTAAATCAACGTTATTAAAAACCTTATTAAAACTACAAACGCCTACTTCTGGAGAAGTCATTTACAGTAAAAATGTTCGCATTGGCTATGTTCCACAAAAAATCCATTTGGATCATAGTTTGCCTATTACGGTTGAGCGATTCCTTTCGCTAAAAAAAGGCCTTAAAACACAAGAAATATCCACCGCACTTGAGCAACTTTCAATTTCACATTTACGCAAAAGTAATATGCAAAAACTTTCTGGCGGTGAAATGCAACGCGTATTATTGGCGCGTGCAATTTTAAATAAACCAAATTTACTTGTGCTAGACGAACCAACTCAAGGCGTAGACATTACTGGGCAAGCAGAGCTTTATCAACTCATTCATCAAACCCAACAAAAATTAAATTGTGCCGTGTTGATGGTATCACACGATTTACATATTGTGATGGCGGATAGTAAAGAAGTATTGTGTATTAACCAACATATTTGCTGTGCAGGTACACCCGATGTTCTCTCAAATGATCCAACATTTATGCGTTTATGGGGAAATCAACTCGCACAAAATGTTGGATTTTATACCCATCATCATAATCATCACCACACCTTACACGGTGATGTATGCGGTTGTAATTCATCAGCAGTGCATTGTCAAAATAAGGATAAATAATGTTTGAAATTTTATTTCCTGCCCTTTTAACAGGCATTTTGCTCTCACTTATTACCGCACCACTTGGCGTATTTGTAGTGTGGCGGAAAATGGCTTATTTTGGCGACACTCTTTCTCATTCTGCGTTGCTAGGCGTCGCGTTAGGTATTTTCTTACAAATCAATCCTTACATTGCGATTGTTGTGCTCACCTTAATTCTTGCTATCGCAATGGTGTGGTTAGAAAGTAACACGCAATTTTCTATTGATACCTTGCTCGGCATTATCGCCCATAGCTGTTTATCTCTCGGGGTGGTGACAGTAGGATTACTACAAAATGTACGAGTAGATTTGATGAGTTACTTATTTGGGGATTTGCTCGCAATTAATTATACCGATTTAATTTATATTAGTATTGGCGTGATAATTGTGCTTTCAACATTAATTTACTTTTGGCAATCCTTACTTTCCACCACCGTATCGCCAGAACTCGCGCAAGTTGAAGGCATTAATATCAAAAAAATGCGTTTTATTTTGATGATATTAACAGCGTTAACTATTGCCTTGAGCATGAAATTTGTCGGTGCATTAATAATCACATCGTTATTAATAATCCCTGCGGCAACCGCTCGTCGTTTTGCGAGAACGCCAGAATCTATGGTGGGCTGGGCAATTGTAGTCAGTATGTTATCGATTATAGCTGGGCTAATATTATCAGCCTTTTATGATACCGCAGCTGGACCTTCCGTTGTCATTTGTTCAGCGTTTTTATTTGTCTTATCACTCTTCAAAAAAGAGCGATTATAAGCTTGCCCAACCAGTGAAAACCATTTGCGCCACAGTTTAATTCTTGATAAAGTGCGGTCAATTTTTACGGTCTTTTTAGGATAAGAAAATGAGCCAAGAATATTTAGATTTTGAATTGCCGATTGCTGAATTAGAAGCAAAAATTGAAGCATTACGCGCAGCATCGGATGATAAAGTTGATTTAACTGATGAAATCAAACGCTTACAAAAGAAAAGTAACGAACTCACTAAAAAAACCTTTGCTAACCTCGATGCTTGGCAAGTTTCACGTATGGCGCGTCATCCAAACCGCCCTTATACATTAGATTATATCGAACATATTTTTACTGAATTTGAAGAACTTGCAGGCGATCGCGCCTTTGCTAATGATAAAGCGATCGTTGGTGGTCTTGCACGTTTAGATGGTCGCCCAGTGATGGTGATTGGTCATCAAAAAGGTCGTTCCGTAAAAGAAAAAGTACAACGCAATTTTGGTATGCCGGCACCTGAAGGCTATCGTAAAGCTTTACGTTTAATGGAAATGGCTGAACGTTTTAAATTGCCAATTATCACATTTATTGATACCCCGGGAGCTTATCCGGGTATCGGCGCTGAAGAACGTGGTCAAGCGGAAGCTATCGCTCGCAACTTACGCGAAATGGCACAGCTTACCGTTCCAGTTATTTGTACTGTTATCGGTGAAGGCGGTTCGGGTGGTGCATTAGCTATTGGCGTGGGCGATAAAATTAATATGTTACAGTATTCGACCTATTCTGTTATTTCTCCAGAAGGCTGTGCTTCTATTCTTTGGAAAAGCGCAGAAAAAGCATCAACAGCAGCAGAAGTAATGG
This sequence comes from Haemophilus sp. oral taxon 851 str. F0397, assembly GCF_000242295.1. Taxonomy (NCBI): domain Bacteria; kingdom Pseudomonadati; phylum Pseudomonadota; class Gammaproteobacteria; order Pasteurellales; family Pasteurellaceae; genus Haemophilus; species Haemophilus sp. oral taxon 851. The sequence continues at coordinate 20,749 of NZ_JH591080.1, read as the reverse complement.
GTTTAACCGCAAGCCGTTTGAAAGAATTAAATCTCATCGATAGCATTGTGCAAGAACCTTTAGGCGGCGCACATCGCAATTATGCGAAAATTTCAGAAAACTTAAAACTTCGTTTAAAAGAAGATTTAGCAGAGCTCGATGGACTAAGCAAAGAAGAATTATTAAATAGACGTTATGAACGTTTAATGTCTTACGGTTATTGCTAACTGACATTCTAAAAGAGCGGTGATTTTTGCCGCTCTTTTTTGATCTAAATATAACAACAAAGGAGCAAACACAATGAAAAACGTACTTTCAATCCAATCCCACGTGGTCTATGGTTTTGCGGGTAACAAATCCGCGACTTTTCCAATGCAGTTGTTAGGTGTAGATGTGTGGGCATTAAATACCGTTCAATTTTCCAATCACACGCAATACGGAAAATGGACGGGCATGGTAATCCCACAAGAACAAATCCGAGAAATTGTAACCGGACTCGATAACATTGAAAAACTACAAGAATGTGACGCCTTACTATCAGGTTACTTAGGATCTGCAGAACAAGTCGATCAAATTCTTTTTGCCTTAGAACAAATCAAACTGCGTAATCCAAATGCGCTTTATTTATGTGACCCAGTGATGCCACATCCGAAAAAAATCTGCGTAGTTGCCAATGGTGTTCGCGAAGCACTCATTGAAAAAGCGATTCCAGTGGCAGACATTATGACTCCAAACTTACATGAATTGCGTCAGCTCACCGAATTCCCAATTAATACCTTTGATGATGTGTTAAAAGCGGTGAATGCGTTAATTGCAAAAGGCGTGAAGAAAGTCCTCGTTAAACATTTAGGTAGTGCGGGTAAAATCAACGATCCTGATACATTTGAAATTATTATGGCAACCCCAGAGGGTGTTTGGCATTTAAGCCGTCCGCTTTATCAATTCAACTTTGAACCAGTGGGTGTGGGCGATTTAATTGCGGGTACATTCTTAGCAAATTTACTCAATGGCAAATCTGATGTTGAAGCTTTTGAAGCTATGAATAATGAAGTAGCGGGCGTAATGAAAACCACCTTTGAACTAGGTTCTTACGAATTACAAACGATTGCCGCACGTTTTGAAATCCTTAATCCAAGCAGCAATTATAAAGCTGAAAAAGTTGCCTAATGGACTTACTTTCAGACATTGAAAAACAACTCAAACAAACCACCGCTCAAGGATTTCTTGTTGCCTTGAGTGGTGGTTTGGATTCTACTGTACTTCTTTCTTTATTTGCAAAACTTTGTCAAAAACAACCGCACTTACCGCCTTTATCAGTACGAGCAATCCACATTCATCACGGATTAAGCCCAAACGCAGAGAGTTGGGCTAAACATTGCCAAAACTTATGCGATCAATTTCAAATTCCGTTGATTATCGAGCGAGTACAAGTAGATAAAACCAATGGCATTGAGGCTGGGGCGCGTGAAGCACGCTATCAAGCCATAAAAAAACATCTTCAAACACAAGAAATGCTGGTTACGGCACATCATCTAAACGATCAAACAGAAACGTTTTTCTTAGCCCTAAAACGTGGTAGTGGACTACAAGGCTTAGGCGCCATGCAACAGCAAAGTGTATTATTCGGAATGCCAATTTTACGCCCTTTGTTAGACTTTACTCGCCCACAGTTAGAGGATTATGCGCAAAAAGAAAAACTTAACTGGATTACAGATGAAAGTAATGAGGATAATCGATACGATCGTAATTTCTTGCGCAATGAAATTTTGCCAGAATTACGTGAACGCTGGGCTCATTTTGATTTAGCCGTACAACGTTCTGCACAACATTGTTTTGAGCAACAACAGTTAATTAATGATTTATTGAGTGAAGCCTTTGCAGAACATTGTCAAATTAAAAGCCAATTTAAACTGTGTCTGTTCCGCCAATATTCACCTGCAAAACAGAGCGCACTTTTGCGTATGTGGCTTGCGGAAAACCAACTGGAAATGCCAAGTAAACGCCAGCTTACACAGCTTGTTAATGATGTCGTTTTTGCAAAAGAAGAGGCAATCCCTCAATTTCAGCTTGTAAATAAAGTCATTCGACGTTATCAGGACTGTTTATATTTAACTAAACGGTTTTCTGATCTAACCAAATGCTGCCTAAAATTAAAACAAAGCACGTTAAGTTTACCTGATGATTTAGGTAATATCACAGTTCAAGAAAATGAACACAATCTGATTTTCTACTGGCAGGATTACTCTGTTACGCTGGAAAAAACGAACTTGCCTATTTCCATTCGCTTTGGCTATTCAGGTAAAGTTAAACATCATCCGAAACGCCCAAGAGAAGATATAAAAAGAATCTGGCAAGAATTAAGCGTACCACCTTGGGAACGAAATCGGATCCCTTTAATTTTTTATGGCAACAAGCTAAAAAGTGCGGTCGGTTTTTTCCGTGTTTTTGACGTGTCTTAAAATCAAGTTAAAGCGGCTTTACATCTAAAAATGCTTTCAAAATTTGAGCGGTGAATTCTTTTCTTAGATAAAAACCTAAAGGCAAGGTATCTATAATTTCGCCATTTTTTCCTATCCCTTTTGTCACAGATCGACTATTTGCACCCTTAGGGCGAAGTTGCATAACTTCGCCAATTCTAGCGGTAATTTGATCCAATTTGCCAAGTACAATTAAATCCATCAATTCTTCCCAATCTTGTTTTAATTGACGTTCTTGCTCAGCGGTTGGCTTCCATAAAATTGGCGCGCCGATATGGCGTTCACGTAATGGAATATGACGGCTGCCTTCAATAGGCATCCAAAGTACACAAGAAAGTTTATGACGAACGTGGGAATTTTCCCATTTAACCCCTGAATTTTGTACCAATGGGGCAAGGCTCACAAAAGTGGTTTCAAGAGGATAACCCTCAGCATTAATCGGTAACGTTTTAAGCTCAACACCTAAATGAGAAAAATCCTGTTCAGCTTTACTCCCTGCCGTTGCGCCTAAAGCGCGCTCTAATAACATCCCCACCCAGCCTTTATCACGTTTTAAATCTGGAGGGATAGGAATATGCAGTTCATCAGCTAACTCCCCAAAAGTTAAGCCTGCAATAGATTGCGCTTGGGAAAGTAATTGTTCAAGAGTTTGTGGAATCATTCGTGATATTTCTTAAAAAAGCGAGGCTTCGTGTTTTCAGTGCCTTTATCAATATAAGGAATTTTTTCTAACTGTAATAAAAAACGTTTTGCCTCTAAGCCACCACCAAAACCAGTTAAAGTACGATCTTTACCTAAAATGCGGTGACAAGGAATAATAATGCTAATCGGATTACTCCCTACCGCTCCACCCACTGCACGAACAGCTTTAGGATTATTAATACGTAACGCCAGCTCGCCATAACTTGAAAGTTCTCCATAAGCAATTTCGCGCAAGGCTTGCCAAATGGCTTGTTGAAACACAGTTCCTTCAGGTTTTAAGGGAATGTCAGAAAAACGCTCAACTTCCCCATTAAAATATCGTTCAAAAGCCAACCGCACTTTTTGAAAAACTGGCAATTCATCTTGCTTGAGCCATTTTGGATTGGGCGCATATTGCTCTTTTTCAAAATCAATATGTGTAATGCTTTCACCATCAGATAAAATCAAAAGTCGCCCGACGGGTGAAGGATAATAAGTGTAATAAAGTGCGGTCATTTTTCGCCTTGTTTTATAAAAGAAAAGCACACTTCGTGTGGAAGTGTGCTTTATTATCCTTGATTTTTTCTAAATTAGAAACGGTAGTTAATATTTAAACCGTAAAGATTCGCTTTAGAAGTCACTTTAAATTGACCAGATAAGCCTTCTTTAAAGCTATTTTTCTTACCACGTAAATGTGAATATCCGAAATCAGCCGATAAGTTTGGTGTAAAGCGATAAGTTGCACCTAAACTATACCACATACGATCTGTATCTGGAATTGAAATAGATGGATGATTTACGCTTGCACTCTTATCGTATGCAACGCCTGCTCTCAATGTCAATGCGTCATTTGCATTATAAGAAAAACCTAGAGCATAGCGTGATGCATTACTAAATTTCTCATCCTTATGGAATAAGGTATTACCACTATTACCATATGCTGTTAAGCTTTTTAAGCGTTTCCATTCAGTATATTTATAACTATATTGAACAGCTAATTTATCCGTGATTTTATGGAAACCAGAGAATTCCCAATAAGCTGGTAAATTTAAAGTTAAACTTCCTGGCACATTTTCCCCGCCAGTCGCTTGACTAATCGGTAAAGAAACACCTGAAGCAGCTAAACGCATTAGTAATGCATTATAAGCAACAGGGAATTGATTTGAATATTCACCTTTAAACTTAACATTTACAGCAGAATGATATGCTAAGCCCCAGCGATGGTTTTCATTTAATTTATAAGTTAACCCTGCATTCCAACCAAGGCTCCATTTATCACCTTTAATTTTTGACACAGATGTATTTGATGGCATATTTGCTAATTGACCCGCAACAGCATTTAAGTGAGCAGCCTGAGCCGCCTGTCCTGCATTAGCTGCTTGAGTCGCTTTAGCCTGTAACTGACGAGCAATCGCTTTACCACCAATGCCTAGATGACGTTCAACCACTGCATCTGAGTGAATCGTATTTAAACCGAAACCCGCACTAAATCCATAACCAAGATCATATGCCCCACTTAAATTAAAGTTTAATGCTGTCAATTCTGTTCTACCGCCATAAACACCAGCAGCATATTGATTGCCATACTCAGATTTCAAGCCATAATTTACGTTTAATCCGCCACCTAATACGAAACGCTCTGTGACAGGAACAACAGCATACATGTTTGGAACGATTGCATTTGGAATCACATTTTTATGATTAGCAGGTACGCCACCAATAGATCCAGCAACATCAACATCTGCATCAACTAAAATACCACCAACAGAAAACTCTGTTTTTTTAAACTCAGTCATTAACGCAGGGTTGGTAGCCACTACAGATGCATTATCTGCTACTGCTGCATTACCCGCATAAGCCATACCAAGACCTGAAGTCGATACTTCCGCCAATTGGAACGCTGCAGCATTTGCCCCACTAGCTGCTAATAACATCGCAGTTGCTAATACAGATTGATTAAATTTTTTCATTTGAAAACCTTTGTTATAAATAAAAATCTGGGCGATTCTAAAACCCGAATCTATTGAGTGCAAATTCATTTCCTTGTTTTTATTAGAGTTCCGACCAGTTAGCGAGAACTTTTTACATTTAATGGGCTATTTTGTTCAATTTTTGTCATTTATGGACAAACAGAAAAATGATAAAATGCGCAAAAATATTCATATAAGGAAAAGAAAATGACCGTAAAATGTAAAGCAGAAGAATCCTTAACTTGTAGCTGTGTTGATGTAGGCACGATTATTGATGGCTCTGACTGTAGCGTAGAAGTACATCAATTTTATAGCACTGAAGCAGATGCCAATACAGCGCTTGAACGATTAATAAAGAAAGCACGCGATACAGAAAGTGATCCTTGCGAAATTAAAAGCGAAATCGTATCAGTTGAAAATGGTGTTCAACTAAATGCCTCTTTCACTTTTAGTTGCCAAGCAGAAGCGATGATCTTTGAACTCGCAAATCGTTAAAAACAATCTGAAACTCGACCGCACTTTTTTCTAAAGTGCGGTCTTTTTTTATCTCAAAATTTAAATCGCAAACGTTTGCTTAAACTGTTAAAATGAAGGGCGATTTATTTTTCAATACTTATCGACATAGGAAAACACTGTGAGCAAACAATCATTAAGCTATAAAGATGCTGGAGTTGACATTAATGCTGGCAATGCATTGGTTGAACGAATTAAACCTGAAGTGAAACGTACCACTCGTGCGGAAGTGATCGGAGGATTAGGTGGATTTGGCGCCTTATGTGCAATACCAAGCAAATATAAAGAGCCTGTTTTAGTATCTGGCACCGATGGCGTCGGCACGAAATTACGCTTAGCCATTGATTTAAAAAAACACGACACTATTGGCATTGATTTAGTCGCTATGTGTGTCAATGATTTAGTCGTTCAAGGTGCTGAACCACTGTTTTTCTTAGATTATTATGCAACAGGAAAACTAGATGTTGATGTAGCTGCTGACGTTGTAAAAGGGATTGCTGATGGTTGTGTGCAATCGGGTTGTGCATTAGTGGGTGGCGAAACAGCAGAAATGCCAGGCATGTATCATGTTGGCGATTATGATTTAGCCGGATTCTGTGTAGGCGTTGTAGAGAAATCTGAAATTATTGATGGTAGCCGTGTAAAAAATGGCGATGCGTTAATTGCATTGGGTTCCAGTGGACCACATTCAAACGGTTATTCTTTAGTTCGTAAAGTGATTGATGTCGCGGGCGTTAATCCTGCAACAGAACTACTTGATAATAAACCATTAAGCGAACATGTACTTGCACCAACAAAAATCTATGTTAAATCCGTGTTAGCTCTTATTAAACAAGCCGATGTGCATGCGATTGCGCATTTAACAGGCGGCGGTTTCTGGGAAAACATTCCACGCGTATTGCCTAAAAACACCAAAGCAATAATTGATGAAAAAAGCTGGAAATGGCCTTCCGTGTTTAATTGGTTACAAGAAAAAGGCAATATCGATACATATGAAATGTACCGAACCTTCAATTGTGGTGTAGGCATGGTAATTGCACTTCCTCAGGAGCAAGTGGACACTGCATTAGCGATCTTAAAACAAGCGGGTGAGAATGCATGGTTAATCGGGCATATTGAACATGCTGAAGACGATGCAGAACAAGTTGTGATTGCGTAATAAAATCATAAAAAAATGGTACACATTTACTGATGCGTACCATTTCTAACTGGAAAAAAATGTGGTGAATGTTCACCGCACTTTAGTTTCATTAATACCCTTCTTCTTGCATATTCGGCAAAAATTCCGCTTGCTGAATGCGCTTTACTTCGGTACGAATTGAACCATCTGAATGTAGCTCAATTTCACGCCAACCAGGCTGTAACGTATCAAGGGAAAAATACTGGCAATCAGGTTTAAATTGAATACAAGTTGCTGGCGTTGCCATCACTTGATAACCATTCCATTCACTATTTACTTCTTGATGAATATGCCCATACAAAATAGCCTTCACATTGGTAAAAGGCGCAAGCACTTCTGCCAATTCGTGAGAATTACGAAGGTTATGTTGATCAAGCCATGCGGAATTAGTTGGTAATAAATGGTGATGCAATACAACCAACGTATAACGTTCAGGATTTTTTTCTAAGGTTTCTTTTAATAAATCGAGTTGATGCTGGCTTAGCTGCCCATGCGGCACACCATAAACTTGGCTATCCAACAATAAGACTTGCCAATGCTCGCCTAGTAGAAGATGTTTTGCCCCATCCATTGGCGACTGATTTAAGAATTCCGCCATTTTAGGCTGAAAATCGTGATTTCCAGGAATCCAAAACACAGGTTTATTGAAAGGTTTCATCATTTCTACAAAACGAGTGTAACCTTCATCACTACTATCCTGCACAAGATCGCCTGTAGCAAGAATCACATCAAATTCGTTATTTTCTTGCTGAATTTCCTTTAATACTTGAGCAAAACTTGCTTGTGTATTTACCCCCAATAATTCCGCACTTTCATCTTTAAATAAATGGGGATCCGTAATTTGTAATAACTTAATAACAGGCTTTTCCGCCTGATAAACAAACGTATTTTTCATTAATGCCCTCTAACTACACTTCCAACTCTGTTGTAACCGAGCATAATTTAATTGAAGCCACTGCAGCCCGATCACTGCAATGCCATTATCAATTTTCCCCTCGCACATCCATTGATACGCCTGTTCACGTTTTACTACGTGTACTCGAATGTCTTCATTTTCTTCAGCCAAACCGTGAATACCTTTTGCTTGTGAACTATCAACCTCACCGGCAAATAAATGAATTCGCTCCACTGTTCCACCTGGGCTATCCCACACACTTAAGCAATGAGTTAAATTTTTTACTTGAATCCCAGCTTCTTCTTCACTCTCACGCAAAGCAACCTCTTCTGGCTTTTCACCTTTTTCCACCATCCCCGCAATTAGTTCGAGTAACCAAGGCGAACGATGAGCTTCAGGATGATAAGCCGCGCCAATACGAACTTGTTCAACTAAAATCACCGAATCTTCTTTTGGATCATAAGCGATGACAGCAGAGGCCGCACCTTTAATAAGTAATTCACGCGTTACCACACCGCTTTCGCCACCGGCAAAAAGCTTATGTTTAAATTGAATTCGTTTGAGTGTGAAAAAACCTTCATACAAAGTTTGTTCACCCAATATTTCTATATCTTGTTGGCTAAAGTGTTGAATTTCTGACATCTTTTTCTCCAAAACTGCGCGCGAAATCATACGCTTAAAAGACTACAAAAAAAATAGAAGGTTTCCACTTTTTGTTGAAAGTTTGAAGTGAGTCACAAAAAAATAAAATGCCATGATTATTTATTCAACAACCACAGCATTCTTTTTTAGAAGTAAGTGAAACAGTATTTCACTCCATTTTATGAAATAGGCATCCTACAAAACTTTACTCACAATTTTTCCATCAGCTACTTGAGTTGTAATTAATTCCCTTTGCTTTACATCTTTCACGCTAACAATGGCTTTACCTTGCTGGTTCTCTGCAATGGAATAACCTCTTGCCAATACCTTCAACGGGCTTAAGCCATCCAATTTTCCACATAACGTTGCCAATTTATTTTGACGTTCCGTCACTTGGCGATTTACACAAAAATTTAACCGCACTTGCAACTGCTCTAAGCATTGTTGGTTACGTTGCACTCGATATGGCAATGGATTTTGTTTCAAACGAGAAGAAAGTGCGGTGAATTTTTGTTGTGTATTTTCAAACTGACGCAACATAGCAAGTTGCAAACGATGCGTAAGCTGTTCATTTTTCGCTTGTTGAGCGCGTAACTGATTCTGCGGATGCTGATTTTGCAATCGTAAGATTAGCTGTTTCAAACGCTGGCTTTTCCGCGTAAATAAACGATCAAATGCCATATCTAAACGTTGCTGTTGATGGCGAAGTTGTTGCAATAATTCATCTTGATTACGACTAACTAACTCAGCCGCAGCGGAAGGGGTCGGAGCACGAAGATCAGCAACAAAATCAGTAATCGTCACATCTGTTTCATGCCCCACCGCACTGATAATGGGTAAGGTTGAACGAAAAATCGCACGAGCCACTTCTTCTTCATTAAAACACCAAAGATCTTCTAATGAACCACCACCACGCCCCACAATTAATACATCCACCTCTTGTCGTGCATTGGCAAGTTCAATCATTTGCACAATTTCTGCGGTCGCCTCTTTGCCTTGAACCGCAGTGGGATAAATGACGACTTTTAAGCTTGGATCACGACGTGCCAAAATATGCAAAATATCTTGCAATGCTGCACCTGTAGAAGACGTAATAATCCCAACCGCTTTACTAAAGTGCGGTAGATTTTTCTTAAGATTTTGAGCAAACAATCCTTCCGCAGCCAACTTCATTTTTAATGCTTCAAATTGCTGTTGTAATAAACCTTCACCAGCTGGATGCATGGAATCAATAATAAGCTGATAATCACCACGAGGCTCATATAAACTCACATTGGCACGCACAAGCACTTGCATCCCATTTTGCGGACGAAAAGCTACACGCAAATTTTTCATGCGAAACATCGCACAACGCACCTGTGCATTTTCATCTTTCAGCGTTAAATACCAATGCCCAGACACGGGTTGCGTAAAATTGGAAATTTCACCTGTTAACCAAATTTGAGAAAAATTCCCTTCGAGCATCTGGCGCGCAGCAGAATTCAGTTGAGAGACGGAATAAATATTGTCTGACATATTATTCAATTAACGCCCAACCATCATCAACCCAGTTACAAATGGAATCCAACAGTAAATCCATTGAGGTTTCAGGATCTTCGGTTTCATTCACTAAATTAGATAGAAATGCCCAATCCAAACTTTCACCATCAGATAAGCGTTTCAACACTTCGGTCTCAATCACATTAAGCTCATCTAACCACTCGCCATTAGCATAAATTCGCAGCGGATTTTCGGTGTAAAGCAATTTACAATTGTTGTCTTGAGAAAGGAATGCCCCCTCATCTTCTAAAATTGATCGAACTTCATCAGGAGCGCACATTTCATCAGAGACTAATAACTCGTAACGACGAGAACTCACCGCACTTGCTACGGCTTGCTTAAACAATGCATCAAAAGCTTCTGAATGAGCCAATTTATCTAATAAAAGCTGCTTCATTGCTTGAATATTTTCATCCGCAAGTTTACCTGTACGTTGTTCTGATTGGCTTAAACGTAGCGGTAAATCAAATTCACTTAAATTTAAATCAGGATCTTGATGACAAAAACCTTTACTTATCCCATCAATCAAATTGCTTAAATTTGGATAACGCAAGCCAAAAGAAAAGGTTAAACAATCATCTTCAGCCACACCATAATGCGCCATACGAGCTGGAATATAGAGAATATCGCCCGGATTCATTACTTCATCAATCACCAATTCGCCCATATCATCAAAAATTCGGATTGGTTGATTAGGTTTAAATTCGGTACTTGGATCACACCATTTACCTAATTGCCAACGACGATGGCCATATCCTTGCACCAAGAATACATCATACTCATCATAATGCTTACCAACAGAGCCACCTTTCGGCGCGTAAGACACCATAATGTCGTCACGTTGCCACTGAGGAATAAAGCCAAATTTGTTCCAAAGCTGTCCTAATTCAGGCGACCATTGCTCTAAATTTTGAACTAACACCGACCATTTTTCTGGCAGTTTTTGAAAATCCTTGTCGCTCAAAGGGCTAAAAAAAACTTTCCAATCATCATCAGAAAATGTCTTCACTAAACGAGCGGTAACATCTTCATTTTGCGCGAGCTCAATAATATCTTGTGGCTCAAACTGCCCAACGATTTCAGGTAAACCGTTACGAATCACAAGTGGCTTTTTCTGCCAATAATCACGTAGAAAAATTTCTGGTGTGATATGTTCAGGTAAACAAAAATCAACAGATGAAAGTGCGGTCATTTTTAAGCTCCTTTTTCTTTGTCTTTGGCTGCAGCTTGCTCTGCTGCACGTTTACGGCGAATTTCTTTCGGATCAGCAAGTAATGGACGATAAATTTCAATACGATCGCCCTCTTTTAATACATCAGTCAATTTTATTGGACGACTGAAAATCCCAATTTTATTTGTGCTCAAATCAATCTCTGGAAATTGGCTTAAAATCCCTGATTGCATAATCGCAGTTTGCACGGTGATTCCCTCATCAACTTGAAAAGATTTCAAATAATAACGTTCCGGAAAAGCATAAGCGATTTCAATGTTAATCTGGCTCATCTTTATTTCTTCATCAAAAAATTTTGGGCTATTATAACGGATATAGCGAAAAAGTGCGGTCAGTTTTAACGATAAATAAGGAAACAAAATGAATTGGGTATTCTTTGCCGTTGGCTCGGCATTTTTTGCAGGCTTAACGGCGATTTTAGGCAAACTTGGTGTGGACGGGATGAATAGCAATCTCGCTACTTTTATTCGCACCATCGTAATTTTACTGATCACCGCCGGTATTATTTCCGCCCGCAACGAATGGCAACTACCACAACATATCGCCGCCAAACCTTTCGCTTTTTTAGTTTTATCAGGCATCGCCACTGGGCTTTCTTGGCTTTGTTACTATCGAGCCATCCAACTTGCCCCAGCATCTTGGGTCGCCCCAATTGATAAATTAAGCGTGGTCATTGCGATTATTTTAGGCGTGGTTATCTTAGACGAGCCGTTGAGCTTGAAATTAGTCGCAGGCAGTATTTTGATTTTATCGGGTGTATTAGTTTTAGCGTTATAATACTTGTATTACATTAAGTACATTTTAAATATTTTAAGGATATATTATGACGCTTACAATAAGATAATCTAACGAACTTCATCATCGTCTTGATCATCTTCATTACAAATCGGCTGAGCAAAATCCTATTATGTAAAGCAGCACTTGAAGCTTATATGGAGGATTTGGAAGATATGGCAAATGCCGTTATTGAACGTGTTCGATCCGGAAAGGAAAAAATGTATTCACTTGAGGATGTAGAACGTGAACTCGGTTTGGACAATTCTTTTCGGTGAAACAGCTAAAAACCAATTAAGTGATGATTACTACAGAATTAGAGTTGGGATATTACTTAAAAATTTATTATTAGTAGATTAGTTTAAGTAGGCGTGTAAACATTATTCTTTACACACTAATGTATTAAAAGAAACCTATAGTATTCTTTATAGGTTTGTTCTTAGAATTTTTATTTCAAAACTTCTCTTTTACTTTCTGATATTCTTTTAGTTCATCTAAGGCTAATGAAGGTGATGTATTAGAAGTCGTTTCAATTAAAATAGACTGAGATATTTTACTATTATTTTTTAGAGCCTTTCTTGAAGCTTCATCACAGAGAAATTTTATATCACCTGAAACAAAATTTTCCGTTAAATTAGCTAGTTCATTATAATTAATAGAGTCATCAATAGATCGTGATTTTAAATAAAGCTCGAACTATTCTAGAGCAAAAAGAAAAGTAAATGCTTTATTAGAATAACTGATGTAGATTGAGACTTTAAGGCTTTTTCGCTACAATACGCACCATTTTTTACATCATCAAATAAAAATGTCAGAAATAAAACTCATTGTTGGTTTAGGCAATCCTGGCGATAAATATACCGATACACGCCACAATGCGGGCGAATGGCTTATTGAACGCTTGGCGCGCCATTTTAACGTTTCACTAAATCCAGAAAGTAAATTCTTCGGAAAAACTGCCCGCACTTTAGTGAATGGAAAAGAAGTACGCCTTTTAGTACCGACAACTTTTATGAATTTAAGCGGTAAAGCGGTTGGGGCATTGGCAAGTTTTTACCGTATTAAACCTGAAGAAATTTTAGTGATTCATGATGAATTAGATTTACCACCAGGCACTGCGAAACTCAAACAAGGCGGCGGGCACGGTGGACATAATGGATTAAAAGATATTGTGGCTCAACTAGGCAATAACAATAATTTCTATCGTTTACGTATTGGCATTGGTCATCCGGGCCATCGTGATTTAGTAGCAGGTTATGTCTTAAATAAACCCTCACTGGCAGATCGCGATGCACTTGAAAAAGTGCTAGATGAAGCGACTGATTGTGTAGAAATGGTTTTCAAAGATGGAATGGTCAAAGCGACCAACCGTTTAAACAGTTTTAAAATTTAAAAGTGCGGTTAGTTTTACAACCGTTTTACTCAAAATAAGGGAAAAATTATGGGATTCAAATGTGGTATTGTGGGATTGCCAAATGTCGGCAAATCTACTCTTTTTAACGCGCTCACTAAAGCTGGTATTGAAGCCGCAAACTATCCATTCTGTACTATCGAGCCAAATACTGGTGTCGTACCAATGCCAGATCCGCGTTTAGATGCATTGGCAGAAATCGTTAAGCCTGAACGCGTATTACCGACCACGATGGAATTCGTGGACATCGCAGGCTTAGTTGCGGGAGCAAGTAAAGGTGAAGGCTTAGGTAACAAATTCCTCGCTAATATTCGTGAAACCGATGCGATCGGTCACGTCGTTCGTTGCTTTGAAAATGACGATATCGTGCACGTTGCTGGGAAAATTGACCCACAAGATGACATTGATACCATCAATACCGAATTAGCCTTAGCAGACTTAGACAGCTGCGAACGCGCGATCCAACGTTTGCAAAAACGTGCCAAAGGTGACGACAAAGAGGCTAAATTTGAACTTTCCGTTATGGAAAAAATTCTTCCTGTACTTGAAAATGCGGGGATGATTCGTTCTGTAGGGTTAGATAAAGAAGAATTGCAAGCAATCAAGAGTTACAACTTCTTAACTTTAAAACCAACAATGTATATCGCCAACGTGAATGAAGATGGCTTTGAAAATAACCCATATTTAGATCGCGTTCGTGAAATTGCAGCAAAAGAAGGGGCGGTAGTTGTTCCTGTATGTGCGGCAATTGAATCTGAAATTGCGGAACTTGATGATGAAGAAAAAGTCGAATTTTTACAAGATTTAGGCATTGAAGAACCAGGATTGAACCGAGTAATTCGTGCGGGTTACGCACTTTTAAATCTTCAAACTTATTTCACTGCTGGCGTAAAAGAAGTACGAGCTTGGACAGTTTCAGTCGGCGCAACCGCACCAAAAGCAGCAGCAGTAATCCACACCGACTTTGAAAAAGGCTTTATCCGAGCAGAAGTTATCGCTTATGAAGACTTTATCCAATTCAACGGTGAAAACGGTGCAAAAGAAGCAGGTAAATGGCGTTTAGAAGGCAAAGATTACATCGTACAAGATGGCGATGTAATGCACTTCCGATTTAATGTATAAAAATACACAAAAAATAACCGCACTTTTAAAGTGCGGTTATTTGTTATGTTGACTTAATGAGATCAACTAACTTTTCACCAATAGGTTTGCGCCATCCAATCAGCAACTCTGGTAGTTTATCTTGAGAACAATCATATTTCCAAACCCATTTAATCAATTCTTCCAAAGTGCGTTTACTTGCAACAATTTCAGGGGTTAAACCTTCTGGTGTTAAGCTATTCACTTTTTCTTGCAACAATCGAATTGTTTTTTTATAACGAGGATCTTCAGAAATACGTTCAATAGGTTTTGGATAGTCATTAGAAGAAACACGTCTTGCTTGAGCAAGTAATTGCAAAATCTTCTTACCACGTACACGCACTTCATTTTCACTTAATCCCATTTCCAACATTTCAGATGTATTACGTGGATTATTCTTTGCCACTTTCCAAAGATTATCTGATTTCACAATATAAGAAAGTGCTAAATCACGTTCTATTCCGACGTTTTGTCGCCACTGCGCCAAAATTCTTAAACGAGACAATTCTAATGGATTTAATTTCCAAGCATTTGGAATGTCTAAATAAGCTTTTTCTGAATCTCGTACTTGTAATTTATGCGTTTTAGCAAGAGCCAATTCACAATCATCGATTACGGCTTGTTCCCAGGGTGTTTTCGCTAACTCTTTTTCAAGAATATGATAAAGTGGCAACAAATACCAAACATCACCTGCGGCATACTGAAGTTGAATATCAGAAAGAGGACGTTTAATCCAATTGGTACGAGTTGCGCCTTTATCGATTTCTATATTTAAGTATTGTTGTGCTAATTTTGCCAAGCCTGCTGATGTGCCAAGCCCAAGAAATCGCGCCATAATTTGTGTATCAATTATTGGACGTGGAAGCTGATCAAATTCTTGTAAGAAAACCAATAAATCCTCACTACAAGAATGTAAGATTTTTAATACCTTAGGATTGGCTAATAGTGCAACAAAAGGCGAAAAATCCGTAATCGCTAAAGGATCAATTAAAGAAACGCGTTCGCCATCATAAAGTTGGATTAATCCCAACTTAGGAAAATAAGTGGAAACACGCATAAATTCTGTATCTAGGGCAACCGCACTTTTCATCTGAGCCAAATTACAAATTTCCAATAGCACAGTATTATCCGTAATGACTGTAAAGTGCGGTAGATTTTGACATTCTTTTATCATAGTGATTTTTTATTTAAAAAGAACAAAAATGGGATATTGCTATCCCATTTTGACATTAATGTTTTGAACGTTTTGCGATCTCTTCATCGCGTAAAACCCGACGTAAAATCTTACCTACATTGGTTTTTGGTAGTTCGTCTCGGAACTCAATTTCTTTTGGCACTTTGTATCCTGTGAGATATTGGCGACAGTGGTTTCGAAGTTCATCTCGGGTTAAAGTATCATCTTTTTTCACTACAAATACTTTAATCGTTTCACCAGAAACTTCATGAGGAACACCAATTGCCACAGCCTCAGCCACTTTGTAATTCAGCATAACGACATCTTCAATTTCATTTGGATAGACATTAAAGCCAGAAACCAAAATCATATCTTTTTTACGATCTACAATGCGTAAGCTATATGATTCATCCATAATGACAATATCGCCAGTTGCCATCCAACCATCTTTTAAAACTTCGCTAGTTGCTTCTGGTCGTTGCCAATAACCTCGCATTACTTGTTCACCTTTCACCCATAATTCACCAGGTTCGCCAATTTTTGCATCTGAACCATCATCTTTAATGATTTTTATATCAGTATTTGGCACCGGCACACCAATAGTGCCATTATGTTTCACAACATTAATCGGACAAGCAGCGATTAATGGCGAACATTCCGTCATTCCATAACCTTCAATGATGTTACAGCCCGTCAATTCATGCCAACGTGTTGCTACAGACTGTTGAATAGCCATACCGCCACCTACAGAAAGTTTTAAAGCTGAAAAATCAACTTCTTTGAAATTTTCATTATTTAACAACGCATTAAATAAGGTGTTTACACCAGTGATCGCTTCAAAACGATATTTTTTCAACTCTTTCACAAATCCCTCAATATCTCTCGGATTGGTGATTAAGATCGCCGTTACACCTAACTCTAAAAATAATAAGCAGTTTACCGTTAAGGCAAATACGTGATAAAGAGGCAAGGCTAAAATAGCTGAACGAGTGCGAGAATGATCGCCGATAAATGGCTCTGCAATCCATTTTGCTTGGAATACATTGGTTATAATATTTCCGTGCGTCAGCATTGCACCTTTCGCTACACCTGTTGTGCCGCCAGTATATTGTAAAAAGGCTAAATCTTCGCGTTCCATCTCAGGACGAACGTATTGTCGATATTTACCAATACTCAATACTTCTCGGAACGTCACTGCGTGCGGTAATTTATATTTTGGCACGAGTTTTTTCACATATTTCACGACAAAATTGACTAAAGTACGTTTACCAAATGAAAGTTGATCACCCATTCGGGTAAGAATAACGTGTTTGACATTGGTATTGAAAACGACTTTTTCCAAGGTAGAAGCAAAATTTGATACTACGACAATCGCTACCGCACCACTATCTTGCAACTGGTGCTCTAATTCTCTCGGTGTGTAAAGAGGATTGACATTTACTGCAATTAAGCCAGCCCGTAAAATACCAAAAAGTGCGATAGGATATTGCAATAAATTTGGCATCATTAATGCCACGCGATCACCACGCTGAAGTTTAAATTCATTTTGCAAATACGCGGCAAATGCTCTACTGCGCTCTTCTAATTTACGAAAAGTAAGTACTTGCCCCATATTAATGTAAGCGGGGCGATCTGGATGTTCGCGCACAGCTTTGTCGAACATATCCAAAATAGATTCATATTTTGAAGTATCCAGAAATTTTTCAGAACCTTCTGGATAATTTTGAAACCAAATTTTTTCCATTTTTTATCCTAATTTGTTGGAAAATCTTTAAGATTTTATCATTTAATTCAAATAATAGCGAATTTCAGGCTGAACATACCAAAGGCGATGTCTCCATCTAAAAACTCCCCAATCATCATCTTCATCCCAATCATCTGTTGGATAATCATAAGTAGTACTGAGTGTCCAAATACGGTATTTATCAGGTTGAATAACTGGATAAGTATAATCAGCTTGTTCTATCTTACCTTTTTCTGTTCCAACTAATTGCCCACCTACAGTAATATAACGCTCTTTTAAATTTTCAGGGTCCACAAAGCCGTTGAAATACACGATAAAGCGGCCATCTGATTGAAATTCAACAAATGGTTTACCTGAAATTGATGATACAGGTAAACTTAACACTTCAATTTTTGTTCGATTTGGTAAAACAGTCGCCTGAACAATTTTCCCTCCAAGTCGAACAGTTTTACAATGACAGGTTAAATCTTGAGGTGAAATATCTCGATAGGAATTAATAGAGAATCGCTCTTCTTCTAACCCTTTCGGCGGTGCCATACAGCCTGTCAATCCCAAGCAAAGTGCGGTAAAAAATAAGGTGATTTTTCCTTTCATTTTCTATCCTCCTGTTATTTAAACTTATTCACGTCCTGGTAATTTTTTCCAAGTAACCTCGTTTCGCAAATAAATCGGTTCAATCTCTAAAGCTGAAATTGTACGTTTTTGCAAGTATTCTACTCTTGCGAGCTCTAGCATATATAATGCATTAGGCAACGCTATATCTGAGCTTGTTAGATTTTTTTCAGTAAATTGAGAATACGCTGCCCAACCAGTCCCGACTCTAAATGCATTATCATCTCGAAGCTGTTTAATTGCTTGTTCTGGGGAACAAACTTGTTCAGTTATGATTTCTCGCCATTGAAAAAATTCTCCGACATCAGACCGCACTTTTTCTCTCACTAATTGAGAAAAATAAACTTCGTTCATTCTCGCATCAATCGCTGCAACGACATTTTCTGCTTGATGTAATTCAAATGCCGCCTGTGCCATTGCGGTTAGATTTGAAATAGGAATGACAGGCAAATCCGCACCAAACGCTAAACCTTGTGCAATCCCCGCACCAACACGAACGCCAGTAAAACTACCAGGCCCACGCCCAAAAGCAAGGGCATCAACTTCGTTTAAACGTAAACCAGAATTTGCCAAAATTTCATCAATCATGGGTAAAATTCGTTTGGTGTGAGTGCGTTGAGCAAGTTCATTAATATGTGTTTTCTCACCACGATACAATAAAGCGACAGAACAAGCTTCAGTTGAAGTATCTAGCGCCAATAAAGTTAAATTTTGCATTATTATTCTCGTTTATTTATTTTGTAAGAATTGTATCACTTTGTTGAGATCACGGGTACGACTTGAGTTAGGTAAACTTTTCAAAAATGTTTCACCATAATTGCGCATTACTAATCGATTATCACAAATAATCACAACACCACGATCTGTAACATCACGAATTAAACGTCCTACGCCTTGTTTCAACGTAATCACCGCTTCAGGAATTTGAATGTCATTGAATGGATCGCCACCTTGTAAACGGCAATCCTCAATACGGGCTTTCAACAAAGGCTCATCTGGTGCAGTAAAAGGAAGCTTATCGATAATGACTAAAGAAAGTGCATCGCCTCGCACATCTATACCTTCCCAAAAGCTAGAGGTTGCCACCAAAACACTATGCGTTTCTTTTATAAATTGCTCGAGTAATTTTCCTTTTGAGGTTTCGCCTTGTAATAGAATAGAAAGGTTACTTTTTTCACGGAAGTATTCTGCTAAACCGCGCATCATTGAATAAGAGGTACAAAGAACAAAGCAACGCCCCTTATTTGCTTCGATCACAGGCAATAACATTTCTCCTAGTGAGATTAATGTATTCGTCTGATTCGTATTCGGCAAATATCGAGGCACACAAAGCAAAGATTGTTCAGAATAATTAAAGGGACTTGGTAAAATTTTTTGTGTAGCATCTTGAATGCCTAAACGTTGACAGAAATGATTAAAAGTTCCCCCCACTTCTAATGTCGCGGATGTGAATATCCAAGCTGCTTCTTTAGATTCGAGCTGAGCACCAAATTTATCTGCTACTGTCAATGGCGTAATATGTAAACCAAACTGGCGACCATTTCCTTCATACCAATAACAATAACCCACAATATTTGTTTCAGATAAACGCTTAAGCTGAATTTTAATGGATTCAACACGCTCAAAAATACTATCTAAAGTTTGGGAACGACCAAGCCCTAATTTAATTACCTCAGCTAAAAAATCTATTTTCTCCTGTAATAATTCAAAGGATTTTTTCACCGCACTTTGCGTGTAAAGTTCACGCCAATTTCCTCGGACATTACTCCCATTACCCAATAATAAACGAAAATCTTGTACAACTTTCAGTAAAGTATCCGATGTTGTGCCAAGCTGCTGCATATCCTTGAGTTCTGTGCGATAGACAATATTAATATCCTTACACAAATCAAAAAGCTGGCGTGATGTTAAAGATTGACCAAAATATTGACTCGCAATATCTGGTAACTGATGAGCTTCATCAAAAATAATCACCTCTGCATTCGGAATGAGTTCGCCAAAACCACTTTCTTTCACAGCCATATCTGCAAAAAATAAGTGATGATTAACTACAACCAAATCAGCATTTAATGCTTTTTTACGCGCACTTGCTACATAACATTCTGAATAATTAGGGCAATCAGTACCTAAACAGCTTTCTGCTGTACTCGTCAGTTGTGGAATAATTGGGCTATCTTCTGCAAGCTCAATACATTCTGTAAAATCACCTGTCTTAGTACTATTATTCCATTTACGTACTTTGCTTAGTTCAACTAAAACAGACTTATCTCCAAGCACACCTTGAGCAATCACTTGATCTAAACGCTCTAAACAAAGATAGTTTGCCCGACCTTTTAGCAAAGCAATTTTTCCCGTGAAATTAAGGGCTTTTTTAATAGCAGGAAGATCTCGATTAAAAAGCTGATCTTGAAGATTTTTAGATCCTGTAGAAATAATTGTTTTTTTACCAAATACTAGAGCAGGAGCCAGATATGCAAAGGTCTTTCCTGTACCCGTTCCAGCTTCAATAACAAGGGAAGATTTATTTTGAATTGACTCGCCAACAGAATGCGCCATTTCAATCTGCTCAGTTCGAGGTCTAAAACCTTTGATACTCTGACTTAATTCGCCATTAACAGAGAAAATATTAGAAATCCGATCTTGATAATTCATTAAATTAGAAAAACATAAATTTTTGTTAGTTTAACAAACTTATAAAAAATCGTATATGAAGATAGCAGTTTTATTAAAACTAAAATTAGGCTCTTATTTCATTAAATAAAGAGTAAATTACAAAAACAAAACCCC
>NZ_JH591079.1:209477-210287 GCF_000242295.1 Haemophilus sp. oral taxon 851 str. F0397 | reverse complement strand
AACAGCGTTGAAGTACATCAGAGAATAAGTCACCGTTTGATTTTCTACGATTATCCGACATAAACGCGGCTTGATTGGCGTAATGCAGGGCGTATTTATTATCGGTTTTGTGATGTACGCCACGATGCAAATCACGAAAACGTGCGTTAAAGGATTCCGCAAGATTGTTGTTTATGCCTTTGGCACTAAAGGCTTCTTGATGATTGACCGACCAACACGTGTAATGGAAATTGAGGTTGTTATAGGCTGGATTTTCATCGCACATAATATCGCTGCCTGCGGTGATGAAACGTTGATTTAAGGCGAATACAGTGTCAGCGTTTTCGGTATAATCCATTGCCACGATGGTGCGGTTTGAACCCCACATTTGTTCATCATTGGCGGAACGTTGGTTAAGGCTGATAATGCAGCGTTTAGTTGCTCTAAATTTAGGATATTTGCGACCTTTCTCATCGGCTTTTTGACGTTGTTTATAATTTTTTTTACGGTAGTTTGGCTTGTGTAGCGTGAAGTTAATCCAGGTTCCATCTTCGTGAATTTCGCCTTGCATTGGGCGTAAATCACGCGTTTTGAACAGGGCTTCACGCAACTTGTGGCAAAGTACGAAAGCCGTTTTGTAATTGATGTTGAGGTGGCGACTAATATTAATAGCACTAATGCCTTTTGAGCTATTTACCATCAGTAAAGTGGCGGCAAGAATATCGACCAACGGGAGTTTATGAAAAGAGAAAATGGTGTTGGTGGTAACGTAAAAATGACGTTGGCAATACTTGCAGCACCAGCGTTTGCGAGATTCGAGAAAATAGGCGT
>NZ_JH591079.1:98102-209467 GCF_000242295.1 Haemophilus sp. oral taxon 851 str. F0397 | reverse complement strand
CGAGAAAATAGGCGTGGTGGAGAATACCGCAATGAGGACAGCAGACATCGCGAATGTTATTGGGATTACCCCAACGTTTTGCTTTGAGTAGGTGAAAGGCTTCTGTTTCGGTTAAACGGAAAATGTCTTTGAGTGCGATATTTTTTGATTTACTTGCCAATAAGTGATGTTGAGCCATTATGAATTTCCTTGTGTAGTACAAGGTATTCGAGATTTACTAAACGCCAGACATGAAAAATCGCCCACCTGAAAATCTCAAGTCGGCTCAAAGCGTTTGCGCCTCGAATACCGTATTACCCACAAGGAACTTGTGGAAAGCTCATTTAACAAAGAAATAGATTGCGAGTGTTAAAAACAGAAAAATCCTACCGCCTACACATTCGCACACACCCATTCAGGGGGGAAGCTACATTTAAAGTTGCATTCTTTGGCTAGTTGTATAATTTACTGAGGAAATGCCTCTTTACAAATCATATCTAAATTTAGTCTTTTGGGCATTTTTAGTCAAACAAAAAAGCAATTCTTTATGAGATGGCTTTTAAGCACTTTTTATATCTACATTTTCGCAAGCTCATCTTCGCATAAAATTAAAAGATTCTGTTGAGCATTTGCATTATCTTTCGTGAAATCAGTATAAATATCATAGTCTGACATTATTCTATATTGTTTCATTCTTTCTGCAAAATAAACAAAATCAGAAGCTACTTCAGAATAAGCCGCAAAATTATCTAAAGCTCTTTTATGCCTTCCGCCTTCTCCATTCTCTAAGTCAATATTGTATTGTTGAGCTACTATACACATTTCATGATAAATAGCATAGTAAGCTAATCTAGCACTTTCTCTCCAATGAAATTCACTATTTTCTTTTACTAAATCAGCTGATTTTTCTTTTAATTCCGTTGGAGTGATCATTTCAACTCCTCTCGCCGTAAGAAAAACATCAGGTTTTTAATAGGAAACTCCCTATGTTTTTTAGTAAATTCTAAAGA
The DNA here is from genome assembly GCF_000242295.1 of Haemophilus sp. oral taxon 851 str. F0397. Taxonomy (NCBI): domain Bacteria; kingdom Pseudomonadati; phylum Pseudomonadota; class Gammaproteobacteria; order Pasteurellales; family Pasteurellaceae; genus Haemophilus; species Haemophilus sp. oral taxon 851. The sequence goes on along the minus strand of NZ_JH591079.1, from coordinate 208,478 downwards.
GCATTTAGCTAACTCCAGTTCATATTTTAAATATCTTTCTTCAGAAAGAGAGTTATCATATATAAAAAACCATAAAGAGTTTGATTCTTCTAAGTTACTTTGTATCTTATAATGACGTAAATCAATATTGTGCTCCGCTACAAATTTAAATATAGTCTCTACATAATTCAATAATATGTTTTCAGGGATACCTATTTTTTTTATTGAAATAATTGTATTTAAATACATTTCAAACTCTTTATTAAAGTTTTTATACTTTAATTTATTTAATTGCCGCATAATCCTTTCTGCCTTGCTAGTTTGTCCACAAAAAATATATAAATTCATTGCAACTTTTAAGGCTAAAAGATCTCCTGTTGTATGTTCTAGATAATAATCTAATTTTCTAACTGCTTCGGATATTTCACCAACTAACACTAAAGCTTTCGCATACATTGAAAAAAGTACAGTCTCACTAGGTGCTTTCTTTAATGCCAATTGAAAATATTTATTAACTTTATTTTTATCTTTACGAAATGCAGCAATCATCCCTAAAGCTTCATAACCATAGAAACTGGTATCTGAATGAAAAATTAGCTTATGTGCTGAAAGCTCAATCTCATCTAACTCTTTATCGCAAATAGGTTCCATGCTGGAAAGAATAGATTTTATTTTATTACCAACTTCTTCTGCTATTACCTTATGTTTAGTTTTAGGTGTAATCATTTTTAAATCCAAAATTCTAATTAATAGTTGAATCAACGAAAAACTTAATATATAGAACTCTTAATTAAGAAATTTTTATTAAATAATTATTAACTCTAGTATTATTATCTTACTTTATATGTATTTTAAACCGTAAGTTAAGCTGATTTTTAAAAAATCAGCTTAACTTACGAACGTCCATTTGTCAATAATTGGTTGAATACTACTCAAATGTCACTGTTTACAGAAACACAAAAGCAACCCCTTGCGGGGTTGCTCCTAATGTTGGAAATTAACGTTGAATAAAACCTTCAAAACCTTGCGGTTAAGAAGTTGGTTTGCAGATTACTGAAAATTCTGTGCAGGCAATGCAGAATTGGGATTGCCTATGATGTTTAGGCTGTACGGATAGTTCGCATCGTAAAGTGGCGCTGGACCGATTGGACCTGCAACTTTTTCGCTTGTACCAGCGTTAAGTTCAGTGTCTTGAGCTTTCACAACTACGCGACGGTTCGAGCTTAAACACTACTCTTTGGCGGCTTGGTCGTTGCCATCACAGGCTTTGACTTGGTTCGCTTTGCTATAACTCACCGCACTTAATTCACTCTTTATGCCTAAGCGTTGAAGTTCTGCTCTTACGGTGTCAGCGCGGTGTTGTGAAAGATCTAAATTGTACGGAACTGAACCCATATGGTCGGTGTAATCTTCAATGGTTGCAGTTTTTACGTTGAAACCATTTAATTTGTTCACCAGTTCCGCTAATACTTATTTCCCTTCCGCTTTTAAGTCCGCCTTGTCAAAATCAAACAGGAAGTCTGAACTTAAATTAAAGGCATGGTCGGTGTTACAACCATTCGGGAACCAAAAGAAACTTTAGGCGTTCATATTGCTGTCGAAAAGCACTTTGTACTGGCAAACTTTATGTACGCCATTTTCACGATAATTAAAGACATAATCCCACTCACGCATGCCGTATAAGCTTTCCGAGAAATGAGGGCGACCAATCAAATTGTAGGGTTGGTCTTTATTCATTCCACGTTCGATTTGACGAACGTTATCCTGCTATTTCAATGTGGAAATAGCTTGAAATGACATCTCTACAGCCCTTTGAACATCACTCGACATTTGTCGATAATGATTGATAAGGGCTTGCTCTTTCTCTGTTAATTTATCGTTCGGTAAGCAACGAAACATTTTCCCTTCACCTGTTAACAACCAGTTTATGTCGATATTCATTGCTTCTTTTAGCTTAATTAGGGCTTCTACGTTCGGTTCTCTTTCATTACGCAAATAGTTTTGAACGGAACGGTAAGGAATACCAGAGATTTCCGAGAATGCTTTGATATTCAAATTTTTATCTTCAATAACTTGTTTTAGCCTTTCGCTGATGCTCATTTGAGTATTCTATGTTGACTTTATATGTTCTTTAGGGTAACATTTAAAGCATAAAGTTACCCTAATGGGTACATTCTAATGTTAAACTATCAATAAAGCAAAGTTATTATGGCTCAACACTACCTTTTATCAAGCTCGTCAAGGAAGCTGTACCCCATCAAGATGGCACAGCTATCTGATAGCGAAGCTCGGGCATTGCTATGCCAAATTCGTTGGGGGAGTGAGGAAAATGTGGTGTGTCCAAAGTGCGGTGTGCAGCATATTGCTTATCGCATTGCCAGTCGCAATCAATGGCGGTGTAAACATTGCAATCATACCTTTAGCGTCACATCAGGCACTATTTTTGCCGACCGTAAACTGTCTATTCAGACCTACCTTTACGCGATAGCCTTATTTGTTAATGCCGCTAAAGGCTTGTCTGCTTGCCAACTTTCGCGTGATTTGAACGTGTAATATAAGACGGCTTTTACGCTTGCTCACAAAATCCGTGAAAGCCTACAAATCCAAAAACAGTTATTTCCGCTTTCGGGTGAAATTCATATCGACGGCACTTATGTTCATTCTGCTTCACGTCCTAAAAATAAGAAAAGTGAACGCGTGGACAGACGACTGAAAGAAAATGCCAATCCTAATAAACGGTCAATTTTGGTAATACGAAATCGTTATACCAAAGAAGAAACCGCAGAAAATCCGTATTTAGTGGGCACAAAGAAAACCTTAACTTTCCCGATTTTATCGGAAAATAGCCAAGTCGTGAATAAACTAGCAACAAGCTATATTAAGGCAGGTAGTCGTATTCATGCGGACGAAAACTCCGCTTATGACGAATTGATGATTCACTACGATTTGCGTCGCGTAAACCATCAAAAAGAGTATCGCAGTGATGAAGGTATCACTAACAATCTTGCGGAAAGTTATTTCAGTCGCTTTAAGCGTATGATTATTGGCACACATCATAAAATCAGCAATAAGTATCTTGATAACTATGCCAACGAATGTGATTATCGTGAAGATAATCGCCGTGTTGATAATTTAAGCCTATTTAACAGCACTCTCAGGCAATGTCTTGCTACCGACAATACAACGGACTGGCAAGGGTATTGGCAAGGTAATCATAGACAAGCAGAAAGGCTGATAATGTAATGGGAAATAAAATCTACTTTAGCCAAATTCAGGCTAAAATCGACCGCTTCCAGCGTGAACGAATACAAGTGCTAGAACATCTCGAATTAGTTGAACGAAAAATCCAAAAGCTCAACGATGCCCTTGAAGTGATGGAAGATGAAGCCTTAACCGATGAATATGATACAGAGGTTTATTCATATCGAACCTACAAACATAGATTCCGTGGGAAATTAAGACCAATGGTCTTAGCGGTACTCAAAGCTCAACCCGACCATTATTTCACGGTCAATGAAATCACTGAGATTGTCTTAATAAAAGACAGACAAGACCCTATCGTTCGTCCGAAGCATACGGTTTCGGTGCGTGGCGCGTTAAAACATTGACTGACAAAAGGCGTAGTAGAACGGTTGGAAATAAATGCTGTTGATGTGAAGTGGCGACTAAGAATAACATCGCATTTAAAATGTAAAGAATAGCATATTCTACTATATGCTATTCTTATAACTAGGCTTTACTTTTTAACTCATGCAGATTTTGCGAAGTTAAATTTAAGCGTGACAGTACTGAATTTGCAGTTTCAACTTTTTTCTTGAAAAGAGTAGTTGATGGCAATTTATCTAATTTTTTGTCTATTTTGACTTTAACTAAAGTTTCCATATGTTGCTCCTTCCTATTTTTGTTTAACTAAAAAAGCTTCATAATTTACACTATTGCTTGGAACAAAAGGCTTAATTTCATTATTGCATATACCCCAAATAATAAATTTCTCAGAAATTTCAGTGTAATATTTATTCAACATTTTTCTGTAAAGCCTAGTTCTTACTTTGGTGCTTCCTTCAAAAAATATAAGAGCAGAAGGGTGACTTTCTAAAACACTTCAGCTGCATTTGCTACAGTTCTCAAAACAGTTTCCATATCACTATTATCACTAATGGCAGTATCGTCTATTTTTACACCATCTTGAGTATCCCCAAACCCTAAATTAAAGACAGGTATATCGGGAGATACGAAATTTCTGTCTAATTCAAAAAATTCAATAATTTTTTGCTTCTTCCCTTTTGTACCCAGACTAACAAAGGTGTAACGTAATTGAGAAGAGCTAGATGATAAAAGATACGGTTCAATGTGCATTTTCAAAAACTCAATTTTATCGTTAAATAATAACATAAAATTATTAAGCCGTTAATATTTATGAATCAATTATCCGATCACTGTATGCTGTTTCCGTGCGTGGCGCGTTAAAACATTGGCTGACAAAAGGCGTAGTAGAACGGTTAGAAAGAGACGTAACTGATGTCAAATGGCGACAGAAACAAAAATAGCGGTATTTCTACCGCTATTTTAATGGCTTTAACCGCTAAAACTTCAACCCATTTTCAACGATTCCTCTTTTACGCAATTTAACCAGTATTCGATTGACTGTCTTATAGTGCTTATCGCCCATATCAACAAATTGTGGTTTTCCCAACAATGCTAAGGTCTTTTCAGCAATCTCCCCACAAAACATCCAATCTGGATTTTCACGTAAGACTTGAGCGACTAATCGCATCGTAATCAAGGGCTGCGGTTTTGGTTCTTTCGGTATATAAGGTTGAGCTAATGCGTTAATCTCTTGTGACAAACACTGCATTTGCACCGTCAGCTCATCTTGCTTTTCTTTTAGCTTTAATAGTCGTTCCACTAACTCGTGTTTCAGCAGCTTTTGTGCCATAATAAAAATCCCTATTGAGTTAAAATTTCAATAGGGATTTTAAGGTTTTTAATCGGTTAAATCTTTGTGCAACTGCTACATAATACCGAACTTTTTTGAAATTTACTGCACTTTTTTAATTTAACCTCTTAAGCAAATTTTCTCGAATTCACTAAAGAATGTTGGAAAGGTTTTGGCAGTACATTTTGGATCTAAAATTGTCACTGGTGTATTGGACAGAGCGATTAGAGAAAAACACATTGCCATGCGGTGATCGTTATAAGTTTCAATATTGGCGTGTTTAAATTGATTGAGTGCAAGTGGTTGAATACGAATAAAATCTTCGCCTTCTTCGACTTCTGCACCGACTTTACGTAATTCGGTTGCCATTGCCGTTAAACGATCTGTTTCTTTCACGCGCCAGTTATAAATATTTCGAATGGCAGTTTCGCCGTTGGCAAAAAGAGCCATGGTTGCAATTGTCATTGCTGCATCTGGAATGTGGTTCATATCCATATCAATGCCATGCAATTCAGCACGTTCGGCTTGAATAAAATCCTCTCCCCAAGTGATTTTTGCCCCCATTCTTTCTAATACATCAGCAAATAAACGATCGCCCTGAATAGAATTTTTGCCAATGCCCGTTACTTTCACTTTCCCTTTGATGGCACCAGCTGCGAGAAAGTAAGATGCCGATGAGGCATCGCCTTCTACCAAATATTTTCCAGGTGAAATGTAGGATTGATTTCCTTTAACTTGAAATTTTTGGTAGTGATGGTTTTCAACGTGAACACCAAAATCTCGCATCATTGCAAGGGTGATGTCAATATAGGGTTTAGAGACTAGTTCACCGATAATTTCGATTTCTGTGTTATTTTCTGCAAGTGGCGCAGACATTAAAAGTGCAGTCAAAAATTGGGATGAAATAGAACCATCAATTTTGACATTTCCACCTTTTATCCCTTTGTTGCGAATTGCGACTGGAGGATAACCTTCATTCTCTAAGTAGCGAATATCTGCACCTGCTTGGCGTAAAGCATCGACTAAATGGAGTATTGGACGTTCTTTCATACGAGGCTCGCCAGTTAAGATGATTTCGCTTTCGGTTTTTCCTTTTAAGCAAAGCGCAGCGGTTAATGGACGCATTGCAGTCCCCGCATTGCCAAGAAAGAGCGACAGATTGTCCTGTATATTGAATGGTCCGCCCAATCCCTCTATTTCACAAATAGTTTTGTCATCAGAAAGTTGGTAGCGTACACCTAACGCTTTGAGGGCGTTAAGCATATATCGAATATCATCGCTATCTAATAAATTGGTTACTTTTGTTGTGCCTTTAGCTAAGGCGGCTAAAAGTAATGCTCGGTTCGATAAACTTTTAGAACCTGGTAAATTAATTGTTCCTTCAATCGTACTTATTGGCGCAAGGGTGATTTTTTCCACTACAATACCACCGTTTTATTTTTATAAACGAAAATTCTATCGTGTAAAGCAAGATCAAGGGCTCGACTTAACACGGTTTTTTCCACATCACGGCCAGCACGCATCATCGCCTCTGCGCTATAAGTATGATCTACATTAATGACATTTTGCATAATGATTGGGCCTTGATCCAATTCATTATTAATGAAATGTGCTGTTGCGCCGATAATTTTTACACCTCGTTCATAGGCTTGTTGATAAGGTTTTGCGCCAATGAAAGCGGGTAAAAATGAATGGTGAATATTAATCACTCTATTTGGATAACGAGCAACAAATTCAGGATTTAGTACGCGCATATATTTAGCGAGAACAATATAATCTGGCGTGTATTCATCAATTTTTTCAGCTAATAATTTATCGTGCTCAATACGAGTTAAGCCTTCATGGCTAACTAAATGAAATGGAATATTGAAGCGCTCAACGAGCTCGCGTAAATTATCATGATTGCCGATTACAGCTGCAATTTCTACATCAAGCGCGCCATAATAATTTTTCATTAAAATATCGCCGAGGCAGTGAGCTTCTTTGGTGACTAAAATAACAATTCGTTTACGTTGTGTACCAATTAATCGACAATGTGTTCCTTCGGGTAAGCTATATTTTAGATCTTCTAATAAAGTAGCTTCGTTAAAAATACCTTCTAATTCTGTACGCATAAAGAAATGTTTGGTTTCAAAATCTACAAATTCATTATTATGCAGAATGTTTAGTTGATGTTTGTAACAAATGTTGGTTATTTTAGCTATTAGACCTTTATCATCGGGACAATCGGTGAGTAATATTTTTTTTTCGATCATAATGTTGTGTGCTACGTTTAGATAAAAAAATAGAACCCATAAAAATGGGTTCTAGTTTCAAATAGAAAAATTAAATTTCGAAATCAGATAATGATTTACCAGAATTCAATGCATTTTGAATTGGGCGTGGTGTGCGACCTTGGCCAGTCCATGTTTTACGCTCGCCATTTTCATCAATAAATGCATATTTTGCTGGACGAGGTGGACGTTTTGCTTTAGCAGATGTTGCTGCTGTACCAAAGATCTCTTGTAATTCTTCAGGTGTAATACCTTCTTTTTCCATTAATTCTTTATATTTAGCTAAACGTTCTTTTCGCTCTGTTTCTGCTTTAATTAATTCTGCTTCATTAGCACGTTTCTCTTCAACAGCTGTTTGTAATTTCTCAAGAGCACTTTCCGCTTGTTCTAAAGTTAATTCGCGTACCGCCGCACGTAAACTACGAAGATTTGTTAAACCTTTTGCTAATTCGCTCATAATAAACCTCGATAAAATAATCTTGTGTGTGGAAAACTTATCTAATAATAGGGAAAATAATATTTATTGTAAATATCTATTTTAAATAAATGGTCGGAGCAGGTATATATCTTTAAATTTCTTTTTGTTTATTTTTTATATTTTTAATTCAATCTAATAAAAAATTTTATAAAACCTGTTGGCATTTGGATTTTTTTACGGTAATCTCTTGAATCACTACAAAAGTAGAGGTGCAATCATTATAAGTATTTTTTCAGAGTGGATAACGATGAAGAAAAAAGAAAGGAATGATTGCCGAAATCAAACAAAAGTCGTTTTGTTTGGTTGGTGGCGTACTTGAAAGGGGCGACACTGTCATAGTTTTTTTGATTAACTATGGAGCGCTACGGTTGTTCTGGTCTTATTCTGTCCTTTGCTTTCCGTTCTCTCCATTAATTGTAGGTATCTCTTAATGGAACTTATCGATTTTTCATCTTCAGTTTGGTCAATCATTCCAGCTTTATTGGCGATTGTCTTGGCCATTGCAACTCGTCGTGTATTGGTGTCTCTTAGTGCAGGGATTATTGTTGGTGCGTTAATGTTAGGTGGCTGGAATATTGGCTCATCTTTCAGTTATTTATCAAGCAACGTGATTTCACTTGTTTATGCTGATGGCGCAATTAACTCTAATATGAACATTGTCTTGTTCTTATTATTGCTTGGCGTTTTAACCGCACTTTTAACTGTATCAGGTAGTAATCGTGCGTTTGCTGAATGGGCTCAAAACCGTATTAAAGGTCGTCGTGGGGCTAAATTATTAGCTGCATCATTAGTTTTTGTCACTTTTATTGACGATTATTTCCACAGTCTTGCTGTAGGCGCAATTGCTCGTCCCGTGACAGACCGTTTTAAAGTTTCTCGCGCGAAACTTGCTTATATATTGGATTCAACGGCAGCACCGATGTGTGTAATGATGCCAGTTTCAAGTTGGGGAGCATACATTATTACCTTAGTAGGTGGTTTATTAGCGACTTATTCGATTACTGAGTACACACCAATTGGTGCATTCGTGGCAATGAGCTCAATGAACTTCTATGCAATTTTCTCAATTATCATGGTGTTCTTTGTAGCATATTTTTCTTTCGATATTGCTTCAATGGCACGCCATGAAAAATTAGCTTTGGAAAATTCTGAAGATGAATTAGAAGAAGAAACGGGAGCAAAAGGTCACGTACGTAATCTTGTATTGCCTATCTTAGTTTTAATTTTTTCAACAGTTACAATGATGATTTACACCGGTGCATCAGCATTAGCAGCGGATGGTAAAGAATTTAGCATTTTAGGTGCGTTTGAAAATACTGTTGTTGGAACTTCTTTAGTTGTGGGTGGTACTTGCTCAATTCTAGTTTCTACTTTATTAATTATTCTTGATCGTCAAGTAAGTGTTCCAGAATATGCACGTTCTTGGATCGTAGGTATTAAATCAATGGCTGGCGCCATTGCGATTTTATTCTTTGCGTGGACAATTAATAAAGTCGTTGGGGATATGCAAACTGGTAAATATTTATCTTCTCTTGTTTCTGGTAATATCCCAATGCAATTCTTACCAGTAATTTTATTTATTCTTGGTTCTGCAATGGCATTCTCAACCGGTACTAGCTGGGGGACATTTGGTATTATGTTACCAATTGCAGCTGCTATGGCCGCAAATGCTGCGCCAGAATTATTACTCCCTTGTTTATCAGCCGTAATGGCGGGGGCAGTATGCGGTGACCACTGTTCGCCAGTATCGGATACAACGATTTTATCTTCAACTGGTGCAAAATGTAACCATATGGATCATGTGACAACTCAACTTCCTTATGCCGCGACAGTTGCAACCGCAACGGCTATTGGTTACATCGTGGTAGGTTTCACTTATTCAGGTTTAGCTGGTTTTGCTGCGACAGCGGTTTCATTATTTTTAATCGTATTTGCAGTGAAAAAACGTTAAAAATGTGATCTTGCTCAAAAATCTAAATAAAGTATAAAATTTTGATAAATTTATAAAATGCGACATAAGGTCGCATTTTTTTATTTAAAAGTATTATTTTTTTTATAAAAATCTAAATTTATATAATTATTTGATTTTTTATCCTGTTTTGTTGGTGTTTTTAGCCGTTATGTAGACTAGACAAAAACTTTTTGCTTAGTATGATGTAAATCATTGATACAAAGCATGAGCACTTTTGAAAAGTGCTGTTCGTTTTAGGAGTAAAAAATGAAGAAGTTATCTGGCGCAGAGATGGTGGTTCAATCTTTACGCGATGAAGGCGTAGAGTATTTATTTGGTTATCCTGGTGGGGCAGTATTAGATATTTATGATGCGATCCATACATTAGGTGGTATTGAACATATTTTAGTTCGTCATGAGCAAGCGGCTGTGCACATGGCGGATGGGTATGCTCGTTCTACAGGTAAAGTTGGATGTGTGTTAGTGACTTCAGGGCCTGGAGCAACAAATGCAATCACTGGGATTTTAACGGCTTATACAGATTCTGTGCCTATGGTCATTATTTCTGGTCAGGTCATGAGTAATTTAATTGGCCGAGATGCATTCCAAGAATGTGATATGGTGGGGATTTCTCGTCCAGTTGTGAAGCATAGCTTTATTGTCAAAAAAGCGGAAGATATTCCATCTATTTTGAAAAAAGCTTTTTATATTGCATCAACTGGTCGTCCAGGACCTGTTGTGGTGGATATTCCAAAAGATACCGTAAATCCGAATTTTAAATATCCTTATGAATACCCAGAATCTGTAGAGTTACGCTCTTATAGTCCAACAGTAAATGGGCACAAAGGCCAAATTAAAAAAGCATTAAAAGCACTTTTAGTAGCGAAGAAACCGATACTTTTCGTCGGTGGTGGCGTGATTGCTGCTGAATGTAGTAAACAATTAATTCAGTTTGCACAACGTTTAAATTTGCCAGTTACTTCATCATTAATGGGATTAGGGGCTTATCCAAGTACGGATAAACAATTCCTAGGCATGTTAGGGATGCATGGTACTTTCGAAGCTAATACGGCAATGCACGAAAGTGATCTTATTTTGGGGGTTGGTGTACGTTTTGATGATCGTACAACAAATAACTTAGAAAAATATTGCCCAAATGCCAAAGTGATTCATATTGATATTGATCCAACCTCGATTTCTAAAAATGTTCCAGCAGCGATTCCAATTGTCGGAAATGCGAAAAATGTATTGGAAGAATTTTTGAGTTTATTGAATGAAGAGGGATTAAAATCTCAAACAGATCTTGAAAGTTGGTGGCAAGAAATCAACCAATGGAAAGCAAAAAAATGTTTGGAATTTGACCGCACTTCTGGCGTGATTAAACCGCAACAAGTCATGGAAGCGGTATATCGTCTTACTAAAGGACAGGCGTATGTGGCTTCTGATGTAGGGCAACATCAAATGTTTGCTGCGTTACATTATCCATTTGATGAGCCTCGTCATTGGATTAATTCTGGTGGCGCGGGCACAATGGGATTTGGTTTACCCGCGGCATTAGGCGTGAAATTGGCTCATCCGGAAGCAACGGTTGTTTGTGTTACTGGTGATGGAAGTATTCAAATGAATATTCAAGAGCTTTCTACCGCAACGCAGTATGGCATTCCTGTTGTTATTATTTGTTTGAACAATCATTTTTTGGGAATGGTAAAACAATGGCAAGATTTGATTTATTCAGGTCGCCATTCGCAAACCTATATGAATTCGTTGCCTGATTTTGTGAAATTGGCTGAATCTTACGGTCATGTCGGTATAAAAATTGCTACACCCAATGAACTTGAAAGTAAATTGAAAGAAGCATTCAGTATTAAAAATAAATTAGTATTTGTGGATATTAATGTAGATGAATCTGAGCATGTGTATCCAATGCAAATTCGTGGTGGCGCAATGAATGAAATGATTTTAAGTAAACCGCAAGAGGAGGCAAACTAATGCGTAGAATTTTATCTGTTTTACTCGAAAATGAGTCTGGTGCTTTATCTCGTGTTGTTGGTTTATTCTCCCAACGAGCCTTTAATATTGAAAGTTTGACAGTGGCGCCAACGGATGATCCAACACTTTCTCGAATGACTATTGAAGCAGTGGGCGATGCGCAAGTACTGGAACAAATTGAGAAACAACTCCATAAATTAGTGGATGTGTTTAAAGTGATTAATTTGAGTGAGCAAGAGCATATAGTCCGTGAAATTGTTTTAGCGAAGGTGAGAGCAGTGGGGTCATCTCGCGATGAGATTAAACGATTAGCCGATATTTTCCGTGGTCAAATTGTAGATGTCACACCTAAATCTTATACGATCCAATTAAGTGGTACGAAAGACAAAATTGACGCATTTATTTCTGCGTTGAAAGAAGAAACTACATTGTTGGAAATTGTTCGCTCTGGATTGATTAGTGTGTCTCGTGGAGAAAAGAATATTCTCTAAAATAGGGGAGTAAGGTGCGGAAATATTTTAGTAGAATTTTACCGCACTTTATTAGAAATATATTTGTTTTTAGTTTTTTTATAAAAAAATCGTGACCAAGTTCACAAATCTAAAAATATGTATTTGCATAACTGATCGGATTTCTTTATTCTGAAACCACTAAAAACAAGTGCTATCTTAAATAGCCGACATCTATTTTGCTTTCCGAGTAGTGCCCCATTGGGGCACTTTTTTTATGCTTATTTACAGAATAAAAAATCCCTTTCGTAAGAAAGGGATTTTAAGTATCTAAATTACATTTTTTCTACGGTTTTAATACCGAGTAACTCTAAACCTTGTTTTAAGGTTTTTTCCGTTAATAATGCCAATTTCAAACGACTTAATTTTACGGATTCATCTTCAGCATTTAAAATTGGACAATGTTCATAGAAAGACGAGAATATGCCTGCTAGTTCGTATAAATAAGCACAAAGCACGTGTGGTGTGCCTTCTTTTCCGACAGTTTGCACCGCTTCTTCAAATTGTAGAAGTTTAATTGCAAGTGCTCTTTCTTTATCATCTTCAAGCGTTAAAGGTGCAGCCAAAAGTGCGGTCGAATTTATATCTGTTTTATTAAAGATCGAACGAATTCGGGTATAAGCATATTGCATATAAGGCGCAGTGTTACCTTCAAAGCTTAACATGTTATCCCAATCAAAAACGTAATCAGTAGTACGGTTTTTGGATAGATCTGCATATTTCACCGCACCAATACCGACAGCCTCAATCACAGCTTCTTTTTCATCATTAGATAAATTTGTATTTTTTTCATTAATTAATACAGTGGCTCGCTCAATCGCTTCATCTAATAGATCGGCTAATTTCACCGTGCCACCGGTACGGGTTTTAAATGGTTTGCCATCTTTACCAAGCATCATCCCAAAGTTTTTATGCTCTAAAGAGAAACTGTCTGGGACATAACCTGCTTTACGAGTAATTAACCAAGCTTGTTGCATATGTTGGCTTTGGCGAGTATCTGAAAAAACAAGTGCGCGATCAGCTTTTAATGTTTCATAACGATATTTTGCTGCAGCAATATCGGTTGTAGTATAAAGGAAACCGCCGTCTTTTTTCTGAACAATTACGCCCATTGGGTCGCCTTCTTTATTTTTGAATTCATCCAAATAAACAACCAATGCACCATCATCTTCTACAGCTAAGCCTTGTTTTTTAAGATCTTCTACGATGCTTGGTAACATTGGATTATAAAGACTTTCACCCATCACATCTTTTTCGGTTAAAGTCACATTCAAGCGATCATAGTTGTGCTGATTTTGTTGCATGGTGATGTCAACTAAACGTTTCCACATTGCTCGACAATATTCATCACCACCTTGTAATTTCACAACATAATTACGCGCTTTTTCTGCGAATACTTCATCTTCATCGTAGTGTTTTTTGGCTTCGCGATAAAAGGCTTCAAGATCTTGCAATTCCATTTCACTCGCATGTTCGTTTTGCATTTTTTCAAGATAAGCAATAAGCATTCCGAATTGCGTTCCCCAGTCACCAACATGGTTTGCACGAATGACATTGTGACCTAAAAATTCTAGGGTTCTCACAACTGCATCACCAATAATAGTAGAGCGTAAGTGACCTACATGCATTTCTTTTGCTACGTTTGGCGATGAATAATCAATCACAACGGTTTGTTTATCTGTAGCTTGAATGCCTAAATTTTTTTGGGAAAGCGCAGTTGAAACTTCAGTTGTTAGCCAAGTTGGATTTAAGAAAATATTAATAAAGCCCGGCCCAGCGATTTCTAATTTTTCTGCAATATCAGATAGTTGAGCATTATCTAAAACTTTTTGAGCAAATTCTCGTGGATTTAAACCTAATTTTTTTGCCGCAGCCATAATGCCATTGGCTTGATAATCGCCAAATTGTGGTTTTCCTGATTGACGAACAAGCGCATCGCAAGATTGATCTGCTCCAGCAAGAATCATAGCTTGTTTGATTTTGTCGGATAAAATAGATTGAATATTCACGTTTTTTCCTATGTTCAAATTGAATAATGAAAATAATCGGCTATGATACCGTTCTTTATGAGTTTATCAAAGGGACAAAATGATAAATTTACAGGAAAAATCACCCGCACTTTTTTCTGATTTGGCGGAATTTGAAAAAAAAATTCAACAATTAGCTCAAATGATGTCAATTGATTTTTCAATTTATGAAATCGATCACCTTGCCGTGCGTGTAAATAATGAACAAAATGCAAAAAACTGGCTGACACTTTTATTGAAATACGGTAGAATTTTATCCGATAACATTGTCAACGGACGTAAGATTTATCTAATTCAGTTAGAAAAAGCAGTGAAATTCGCTAATCAGTTCGTTGATGTTATTGAACTACCGTTCCCTAAAAATAAGCCGTATCTCGTAGAAGGTTGGGAGCATATTGAGGTTGTAATGCCATTTTTACCGAATGAATCGATAAATGAATGGGTACAGCGTATTAATATGCGTTTTTTATGGAGCGAATTAACTCAATTAACCATTAAAGTGAGCGAGCCTAAAGTGGATGGCGAGAGATTGCCTAATCCATCTATTGCAGTAAGTTTTGTTGATAAAACATCAAATCATACTTGTATTAAGGTTCATCCTTATTCTATAAAGAAAATACTCGAGGTTTAGCAAAATGAAAAAATTATCTCTTACATTAGCGGTTTTAGCAGCTGTAGGTTTAAGTGCTTGTTCTTCTTTCCAAAAAGATGAAAATGCTTATAAAGGTCAAATCGTTTTTAGCCAAATGGAAGGTGAAAATCTTAAATTAACCATCCGTAAAAATGATTGTTCAGGCCGTCAACAAGATGGTGAGCAAGTTGTGCTTACTCACAAGTATGATTCAACTTTAGTTGTTGGTGCTTGTGTTTTAGTATCTGACAATGGCAATACTAAAAACATTTCAACTTTTTCTCCGAGAAATCCACTTTAATTCCTTTTCAGAGGGAACATAGCATATGAAAAAAACAAGTATGGCATTAGCACTTTTAGTTGCTTTTAGTGTGACTGGTTGTGCGAATACTGATATTTTCAGCGGTGATGTTTATAGTGCATCTCAAGCTAAAGAAGCTCGTTCAATTACTTACGGTACGATTGTTTCTGTGCGTCCTGTTAAAATTCAAGCTGATAATCAAGGTGTAGTTGGTACGCTTGGTGGCGGTGCTTTAGGTGGTATTGCAGGTAGTGCAATTGGCGGTGGTCGTGGTCAAGCTATTGCAGCAGTAGTTGGCGCGATTGGCGGTGCAGTAGCAGGAAGCAAAATCGAAGAAAAAATGAGTCAAGTAAACGGTACTGAACTTGTAATTAAGAAAGATGATGGTCAAGAGATCGTTGTTGTTCAAAAGGCTGACAGCAGTTTTGTAGCTGGTCGCCGAGTTCGTATTGTTGGTGGTGGCTCAAACTTAAATGTTTCTGTGCTATAACTAATAGCGTTAACGCCTAATATATTATTAATCAGCGTCTTAATCAGTTAAGGCGCTGATTTTTTTATTATTAAAAATACAAAAACAATCAATTAAAAATTTCTACGTCTATTCATAACATCTTAAAGATAAATTTAAAGGACTAAATCCTCTAATAAATATAGAATTTAGCCCTTGATATAAAATTATAATTGTTTAAATCTTTTATATTAAATAAACAATTAACGCCATGTTTTAAATTGATTAATTAATCCATTGGTTGAACTGTCATGACTTGCTACTTTTTCAGAATCTGTTAATTCAGGAAGAATTCTGTTTGCAAGTTGTTTGCCTAGTTCTACACCCCATTGATCGAAGCTAAAGATATTGAAAATCACACCTTGTACGAAGATTTTGTGTTCATACATAGCAATTAATGCCCCCAAGGTAAATGGCGTGATTTTTTGAACGAGAATCGAATTAGTTGGCTTATTACCAGTGAATACTTTAAATGGAACAATATTTTTTACATCATCTAAAGATTTACCCGCTTTTATAAATTCAGCCTCGACTTCCTCTTTTGTTTTTCCGAATGCTAATGCTTCTGTTTGTGCGAAGAAGTTAGAAAGTAATTTATTGTGATGATCTGCCAATGGGTTATGGCTTTGAGCCGGTGCAATAAAATCACAAGGAATTAAAGTGGTGCCTTGGTGAATTAATTGATAGAACGCATGTTGTCCGTTTGTACCTGGTTCTCCCCAAATGATAGGGCCAGTTTGGTAATGATTAATGACATTGCCGTCACGATCCACATATTTACCATTTGATTCCATATTACCTTGTTGGAAGTAGGCAGAAAAGCGATGTAAATATTGATCATAAGGTAAGATCGCTTCTGTTTGTGCACCAAGGAAGTTGGTATTCCATAAACCAACTAATGCTAAAGTGGTTGGAATATTTTTTTCAATTGGAGCAGAGCGGAAATGTTTATCCATTTCATGCGCGCCATTCAATAACTCTTCAAAGTTTTCAAAGCCAATTGATAGTGCAATTGAAAGACCAATAGCTGACCATAAAGAGTAACGACCGCCAACCCAATCCCAAAATTCAAACATATTATTGGTATCAATACCAAATTTTTCTACATCTTTAGCATTGGTTGATAGAGCTGCAAAATGTTTTGCAACCGCACTTTCATCTTTTGCTGCTTTCAGTAACCAATCACGCGCGCTTTGCGCATTTGTCATGGTTTCTTGAGTGGTAAAAGTCTTAGATGCCACTAAGAAAAGCGTGGTTTCTGGATTGACTTTTTTTAAGGTTTCCGCAATATGTGTACCATCGACATTTGAAACAAAATGCATATTTAGGTGATTTTTATATGGGCGAAGCGCTTCAGTTACCATATAAGGGCCTAAATCAGAACCACCAATACCAATATTCACGACATCAGTAATTGCTTTGCCTGTATAGCCTTTCCATTCACCAGAAATAATACGCTGACAGAAATCTTTCATTTTAGCTAGCACAGCATTGACTTCAGGCATGACATCTTTACCATCAACAAGCACTGGGGTATTAGAGCGATTGCGTAGTGCGGTATGTAGTACAGCCCGATTTTCAGTACGATTGATTTTTTCACCGGTAAACATTGCTTCTTTTGCGCTATCAAGAGAGCATTCTTGAGCAAGTTGGCGAAGATGTGAAAGAGTTGTTTGATTGATGTTGTTTTTGGAAAAATCTACAAGAATTTGGTTATTGAATGTTAAAGAATAATCGTCAAAACGATTTTTTTCTTGTTTAAATAAATCTTGGATGGTGGTATTTGACAATTCAGCTTTATGTGCTTCAAGAGATTTCCACGCATGGGTGTGGGTCGGGTTAATGTTTTTCATGGTATTTCCTTTCATTAAAAATAATCAAAATTTTAACCGCACTTTCTGGGGTTTTTATTAGAGAGGGAGTGAATCCCTCTTTTCAGAAAATGCAGTGATTAACAGATTAATCAACATATTCAGTTATAACACGCGGCGTTAATTTTGTAATTAGCTCGTAGCTTAAAATTCCTGTGAATTTAGCTACGGTTTCAATAGGTAATTCCTTACCCCATAGAATCACTTCGTCACCTACTTGATCTTGGCTATCAGGTCCTAAATCAACGGTTAACATATCCATTGAAACCCTTCCAACGATCGGCACAATACGACCATTCAAATAAACAGGCGTGCCTTCAGGAACATCTCGAGGATATCCATCGCCATAGCCAATAGCCACAACGCCGATTTTTGTATCATGTGAACTAGTCCAAATGCCACCGTACCCAACTGGTTCACCTTGTTTATGGTTGCGAACAGCAATCAATGATGAAGTTAAATTCATCACAGGCGTTAAACCAAATTCAGCACCTACAGTATCAGTTGGTGAAATGCCATACATAATAATACCAGGGCGGATACATTCCAGATGAGATTCAGGCCAGAAGAGAATACCGCCTGACGCCGCAATAGTACGTTCACCTTGTTTATCTTTTGTGGCGGATAAAAAACGGTTGATTTGAAGTTGGGTATAATTGGATTCTAATTCATCAGCGCGGCTAAAATGGCTAACAAAGCCTAAGTGCGGTTGAATATATGGAAGTTTTTTAAGTTCATTATAGAAAAAATCCACTTCATCTAATGCAACACCTAAACGATGCATGCCTGTGTCTATTTTTAACCAAACTTTAATTGGGCTTGGTAAATTCGCACGTTTTAGTGCTTCTAATTGTTCACGATTATGTACGATCGTTTCGATATTATTGACCGCTAAGATGGGTAAATCCTGTTCATTAAAAAAGCCTTCAAGCAATAAAATTGGTTTAGTAATACCATTGGAACGTAATGCCAAAGCTTCTTCTAAACGAGCCACGCCAAAGCAATCAACATTTTGTTCTAAAGTTGAAGCAACGAATACAACGCCGTGACCATAGGCGTTTGCTTTAACCACAGCGATGATTTTACTATTTGGGGCTTTTTGTTTAATTATTTCTAAATTTTGTTTTAAGGCGTGCGAGCTAATTTTTGCTGTCGCCGGTTTTACATTCATTGTTATTCCTTAATAATCATCATGATATTCACGTTGTTCGGCGAGATTGTCGAAGCGTGAGAATTGTCCATTAAATTTTAATCGCACTCGACCAATCGGGCCGTTACGCTGTTTACCGATAATAATTTCTGCAATCCCTTTATCTTCGGAATTATCGTTATAGACTTCATCTCGGTAAATAAACATAATCAAGTCAGCATCTTGTTCTATGGAGCCTGATTCACGTAAATCTGAGTTTACAGGGCGTTTATCCGCACGTTGTTCTAAAGTACGATTTAACTGAGAAAGGGCGATGACTGGCACTTGTAATTCTTTGGCTAGTGCCTTGAGGGAGCGAGAAATTTCTGCGATTTCTAGTGTTCGGTTATCTGAAAATGCGGGTGCGCGCATTAATTGCAAATAATCCACCATAATCATACTTAATCCACCATTTTCACGATAAACTCGGCGTGCGCGCGAACGAACGTCGGTAGGCGTTAGGCCTGAAGAGTCATCGATATAAAGATTATTTTTTTGCTTGAACATCCCAACTACGCTGGCAATTTTGTTCCACTCGATTTCATCTAAATTTTGACCTGTTCGAATTTTAGTTTGATCAACACGAGCAAGCGATGCGATCATACGCATCATAATTTGTTCTGCTGGCATTTCTAAACTAAATACTAAAACGGGTTTTTCACTTGCCATTGCGGCATTTTCGCAAAGGTTCATGGCGAAAGTGGTTTTACCCATTGACGGACGTGCCGCAACGATAATTAAGTCAGAAGGCTGTAAACCTGCCGTTTTTTTATCAAGATCAGTGAAACCGGTCGTAATGCCCGTTACGCCAGAATGATTTTCAAGTTTGCTCAAAATATCGATTTTTTCAATAGTACTTTCCAGCACATTGATCACATTTTGTGGGCCTTCGCTAGAAGTCGTCCGCTTTTCTGCAATCGCAAACACTTCACGCTCAGCCTCATCAAGAATTAACTTGATGTCTTGCCCTTTGGGTGAATAACTATTTTCAGCAATACGATTTCCTACCGAAATAAGTTCTCGTAATATGGCTTTTTCTCTCACAATATCCGCATAAGCCAAGATATTAATCGCATTCGGTGTATTATTGGAAAGCTCTGCTAGATAGGCAAATCCACCCACTTCATCGCTTACACCACGGCTTCTTAAGGCTTGATCTAGCGTAATTAAATCAATAGGTGATTGATTACGCATGAGATGTTCCATTTCTGTAAAAATTAGACGATGCTGAAAAGTATAAAAATCGTCAGCAATCACACGTTCAGCAATGCCGTCCCAATGTTGATTGCTCAGCATGATGCCACCCAATACGGCTTGCTCAGCCTCAAGTGAGTGTGGTGGAATACTTATTTGTGCCGTTTTTTTGTCAGAAGATTTGATTTGAGGTTGTGATGCCATAGGACTTATTTCGATACTAGAATGTCATCTATGATACCGCAAATATCTATTAGGTTTAAGTGAAAAGTGCGGTAGAAAAAGGAAATAAAAAACGGTGGAAAAATCCACCGCTCTTTCATTTTAACGTATCTAGATTATTGATTATTCAACAATTAATGTACGGCATATGTTGGTTTGTGTCGCACCTTGACCACCGTGAGTAACAAGCACTAAATCACCAGTAGATAAGTAACCTTTTTCTTTTAATGATTGAAGTGCTACTTTTGCACTGGTTTCTGTGCGGCTATCTTCACCATGATAAACTGGAGTTACGCCACGGTATAGTGCACAAAGGTTTAAAGTTTCTTGATTACGAGATAAAGCAAAGATCGGTAAACCAGAGCTAATGCGTGACATTAATAATGGGGTACGGCCTGTGCTAGTTAAAGTGATGATTGCTGCAACACCTTTCATGTGGTTTGCTGCATACATTGCAGACATCGCAACAGATTCTTCAATAGTTTCAAATTCTTTATCCATACGGTGACGAGAAACGTTAATGCTTGGCATTTTTTCTGCACCTAAACATACGCCAGCCATTGCCGCTACTGTTTCAGAAGGATATTGACCAGCCGCTGTTTCTGCAGAAAGCATAACTGCATCAGTACCATCTAATACTGCGTTTGCAACGTCCATCACTTCAGCACGAGTTGGCATTGGATTGCTAATCATTGATTCCATCATTTGAGTCGCTGTGATTACAGCACGATTTAATTGACGTGAACGACGGATTAATTTTTTCTGTACGCCGACTAATTCAGGATCGCCGATTTCTACACCTAAGTCACCACGAGCAACCATGATAACATCAGATGCTAAAATGATATCGTCCATTGCTTCATCAGTAGCCACTGTTTCTGCACGTTCAACTTTAGCAACGATTTTTGCATTTAAACCAGCTTGTTGGGCAAGTTCACGCGCATAATTTAGGTCAGCGCTTGAACGAGGGAAAGAAACAGCTAAGAAATCAACGCCAATGCGTGCAGCTGTAATAATGTCTGCTTTATCTTTTTCTGTTAATGCATCTGCAGATAAACCACCGCCTAATTTGTTGATACCTTTATTATTTGATAATGGACCACCAACAGTAACTTCAGTGAAAACTTTTGCCCCATCAGTTGATAATACTTTTAATTGAACACGGCCGTCATCTAATAAAAGAATGTCGCCAGGAACAACATCTTGTGGAAGGGTTTTATAGTCTAGACCAACAGATTCTTGTGTACCTTCACCTTTTGGTAACTCTGCATCAAGAATGAATTTATCACCAATGTTTAAGAAAATTTTACCGTCTTTAAAGGTAGAAACACGAATTTTAGGACCTTGTAAATCACCTAAGATTGCCACAGTTTTACCTAATTTTTTCGCAATAGAACGTACACGCTCAGCACGTTCAATATGGTCATCAGGTGTACCGTGAGAGAAGTTCATACGAACTACGTTTGCACCCGCTGCGATAATTTTTTCAAGATTGTTATCACGGTCAGTTGATGGGCCCATAGTACATACAATCTTCGTTCTTCTTAGTCTTCTAGACATTATTTACTCCGTCAATAATTACAAAATTTTAAAGATACTATTTTTACTTGGCTATATATTAGCCAGATGAAAAAATTGGTGCGCATTATACGCTTAAAAATTAGGGAAATCAAAAACGGCCCGGTTATTTAAGGCAATACTGTTTACTTTTTTGTCAGTTATATCGGGTTTTAAGAAAAATACTTGTTTTCAGATTAAAAATATCTATAATTCCAAACAACTTATGCAGTGCAACTATAGCTCAGTTGGTTAGAGCACCACCTTGACATGGTGGGGGTCACTGGTTCGAGTCCAGCTAGTTGCACCATCTAACCCTTTCATAACCCCGCGAAACTAATCGCGGGGTTTTGTTTTATGTAGGTTTTATGAGTGGTATAAGAGAACAATAAATTGTTTCTATATCAAAACGGCTAAAAACATTTCTATTTTTAGCCGAATTTTTTAATTCCCTTCTTTATTTTCTTTAAACAAGCCTGATGCGCCCTCAGAATAATCTCTTGGCTGTTCATTTTGAGATTTATCTGTTGCAGTAATTAACTGTTGAGTGAATAAACCTTTGTGATCTTTTTCGCCCAGTAAATTATTGGAGGAGGTTGCGTAGTGGCGATAAAGTTTTTGATAATCGTTAATTAAGGTTTTGAATAATTCAGCACTTTCTGCAAAATGTTTTTCGATTTGCGCTTTTTGTGTATCAAGTTGGGTTTTAACTATTTTTAATTCGGCTTCTGTTTTAGCTTGATGTTTTACGGAGCCTTTGGTTAAACACACAATAATGTAACCAATAAATAATCCAACAATAAAAGCGATACCAATCGCTAACCAAATTTCATTTGCCCAATTTTCCATAATATTCTCCTGTTTATTTGGCTTAAAAACTAACAAGTTGCAATAATAACAATTTCAACTTTCCAACGAGGATCCGCTAATTTAGCTTCGACTGTCGCTCGACTTGGTGGGCTAACATGATCGACCCATTCATCCCAAGCTTGATTTAATTGAGCATAATCTTGCATGTCTGCCAAGAAAATTTGCGCGGTTAAAATGTTGCTTTTATTGGAGCCAATTTCTGCTAATAATTTATCAATTAAACCTAATACTTCTTTGGTTTGTTCGTAGGCATTTTGCTCGATGGTTAATTCTGGAACTTGCCCTGAAAAATAGGCGAGGTTGTTATGAATTGAAACTTCACTTAAACGTGTGCTGGGTAAAATGCGTTGAATTGTCATAGGGTTCTCCTTTGGGGTGTTTTCTTCTATTCTAAATAGCGTTTACCACTTTGTAAAATCCTCTTTACTAGGCTAGAATACCCGATAATTATTCTCAATTATTTAATCATTATGAAACTACTTATCTCTAATCAGCATGGCGCTATTGTTATGGCATTGGTGCCTTTTATTTACGGCATGTTACTTGCCAATCCTGTATGGGCGCACGTATTTTTATTATTAGGATGGTTTTCGCTTTATTTGATGACTTACCCTTTTTTGAATTTATTTAAAGGTAAAAATCTTGAGTTATACAAAAAATGGTCTGTGATTTATTTTGCTGCCGCAGTGATTTTTGCGATTCCCGCATTAATTTATAATTGGCAAGTACTGTATTTTATGTTTGCCATGCTGCCGTTTGTCGCGGTAAACATTTATTTCACCAAGAAAAAAGATGAGCGTAACTTATGGAATGACTTGGCGGGGATCTTAATTTTTGCTCTAGCTGGAATGGGATCTTATTATTTTTCTGACCGCACTTTTGATGAAAAAATACTTTGGATAGCGATTTATCCAACATTATTTTTTATTGGAACAACACTTTATGTGAAATCAATGATGCGTGAGCGAAAAAATCCACGTTATTTTTGGGCATCAGTGATTTTTCACTTATTATGTGTGCTGATTTTTGTGGTTTCGCAACAATTTATTTTAGCATTAGCTTTTGTTCCCGGATTAGTGCGAGCGGTTTATCTGCCCACTAAAAAGCTTTCTGTTATGCAGGTTGGACTAACAGAATTTGCGATTACTGCCGTGTTTTTTGTTTTACTTTTAATAGCAACCTTGTAAATGAAACTGAAGTTATTTTTTCATACAGTATTACTTTCTTGTAGTTTGCCTATTTGGGCAATGAAAACCGTTGATGTTACAGCAAGTTCGAAAATGGATGATCAAGCAAGAATGAATTTGGCACAAGAGTTTGCTAATAAACAGCAATGGATCTCAGTTTTTGATATTATGTATCCGATGGCGTTAGAAGGAAATATCACCGCTCAAAGCAATCTAGGTATGTTATATAACCTTGGGCGTGGCACGGTGAGAGACTACGAAAAGGCTTATTGGTGGTTTAGCGAAGCGGCAGAGAAGGGCAGCGTGAAAGGGCTAAATAACCTTGGTGTTATGTATCTACGTGGCGATTACGTCAAACAAAATACAGAGCAAGCCATTAAGCTTTTTGAACGTACCGCTCGGGCTAAAGATACGGATGGAATGATGATGCTAAGTAATATTTATCGCTCGCAAAACCAACCTGAAAAATCATTGGAATGGCTGAAGAAAGCGGCTGACTTAGGTAATAAGGAAGCCAAACAACGTTTATCTAGTCAGCCATAATTTAAAAGTGCGGTTATTTTAATCGCACAAATTTCACGCCACTATGTTGCAATAGCAATTTCATTGGATCTTCATCATTCGAGACTGTTTTCTCACGTAATTCAATTAATTTCATCCGCAAATGGGCGAGTTCATGAATTCGTGTTGCCACCTCTTTAATATGTTTGTCTAACACCCGATTTATTTCTTCTGCTTGTTGTTTGGAGGCATTTTCTAAATTCAGTAGGCTTTTTATTTCACTTAATGAAATATCTAGATTTCGGCAGTTACAAATAAATGATAAACGTTGCAAGTGTTCTTCATTATATTGTCGAAAATTGCCTGAAGTGCGTTTTGGGGGCGGGATTAAACCTTGTTGTTCATAATAACGAATGGTTTCTACGGTACAGCCTAGGGCTTTAGCTAGTGCTCCAATTTTCATCAATTTCCTTAAAAAATGACTTGACTCTAAAGTTACTTCATATTTTATCATACACTCAGATTTTCTTAAACAAAAACAAACAAGGAGTATCCAAAATGGAATTAAAAAAAATCGCAGTGGGATTAACCGCACTTTTAGGTATGTCTGTTGCTAACGCACACAATGTTTGGCTTGAACCAGCTTCAGCCCAAGGTGAATACGTGGTGAAATTTGGACATGAGCAAACTGAAACCTATCCAGAATCTAAACTTAAATCTATCCAAGCCTTAAATGCGCAAGGAAAATTAACTGCCGTTGATTACCAATTCAGAAATGGCGAAGCCTATCTTATGCCTAAATCAGATTTAGTATTCGTCCATTTCGATAATGGTGTATGGTCAAAATTACCAAGCGGTAAATACGTTGAAAAAACAAAACGTGAAGAACCAACAGCAGAATTTAGTACCAATCCTGTTAAATTTGGTAAAGCGATTTTGAAATGGGATGCTGAATCTTTCAAATCTCATCAACAAGCTTACGAATTGATTCCTCAAGAAAAAGCACAAGCGAACAAACCACTTTCTATCCTCGTTTTACATAATGGTAAACCCGTTCAAGGTATTAAAGTGGGTGTGAGTGAAGATGCACCGTTCAATTTAACCAATGAAAAAGGCATTGCTCAATTTACGCCAACTAAAGGCTTCAACAAAGTATGGGCAGAGTTTGAGGAAAACATAACAAATAATGCGGATTACGATCGTCGCTCTGTAGAATATATGTTAACTTTTGATGCGCAATAATATGGATTAGGGATGAAGAAAATTGTTTTTTTAACCGCACTTTTTGCGGCTTGCTATCTCCCGAATGCGTATGCCCATGCGCTTTACGTGTTTGCCCAATATGATGGGCAAACACTCTCTGGCAAATCCTATTATTCTGATATGACCCCAGCAGCTGAAACTTATTTAGAAGTTTTCCGCTCAGGCGTTTCTGATCCCGTTTTAACTGGAAAAACAGACCGCCAAGGCGCATTTAAGCTTTCTATTGCTGATGTGCCGCATACCACCTTAAAAGTTGTGGTGGAAGGCGATGAAGGACACCGTGCATCAGTTGTTGCCGCTCATACATCTGCCGAAAATCAAAGCGGTGCAGATTTAATGTTGCTTCGTGAAGATATTGCGCATTTAAAAGATAAAATTTATTTGCATGATATTTTAGGCGGAATTGGTTATATCGTTGGTATTGCTGGACTTATTGCTTTACGTAATGCGCGTAAAATTAAACAAGGACGTATTTAATGCATTTATCTGAAGGCGTGTTACATACGCCTATTTTATTAGCTGGCGCAGTGCTTGCTGTTGCGGGCATTGCTGTGGGGTTACGTCGTTTAGAGTCAGAACGTTTACCGCTTACCGCGCTTTTTGCGGCTGCATTTTTTGTGGCTGGAACCATTCATGTGCCCGTCGGAATTGGTAGCGTGCATTTAATTTTAAATGGCATGGCTGGTTTATTTCTAGGGTGGGCTGTTTTTCCAGCATTTCTCATCGCACTTTTATTGCAAGTCATCTTCTTTTCTTTTGGCGGATTTGCAGTGTTAGGCGTCAATCTTTGCGTGATGGCAACGCCAGCGGTGATCGCTCATTATCTTTTCCGTTCTCGTTTACAACCAAACATGGCTTTAAAAGATCGCTTATTAGTCGGTATTGGATCTGGCGTAATTGGCGTTGGCGGGGCAGGTGCGCTTGCTTCTTTTGTGCTGATGTTAGATGGTGGAAAAAGTTATCTGAATCTTGTTTGGCTCTTGCTAGTCTCTCATATTCCGGTATTTATTTTGGATAGTATTATCAGCGTAGGGGTGATTACCTTGCTTGGTAAAATGTATCCTGAAGTCATGAATCGTACCGAGAATGTCTCTTAATGAAAATTCACCGTTTATTTCAACCGCACTTTAGGTTGATTTATCTGTTTATCTGGGGGCTAATCATTAGTGGATTGAGTGATCTCACTTGGCTTATCCCCCTTAATTTGCTTGCAGTTTCTCTCTTTTTTATTTCACTGCAGTTCAGTCAAAAATCTTTTTTGCCTTACCTTAAACGTTGGTTTGCTTTAATCATTTTTATTGCTTTAATGTGGGTGACATTAAGTTGGAAAATTGGGGAAAATGGTATTGAACTCAATTTTCAAGGTATAGAATTAGCAGAAAAATTGAGTTTACGGACTCATTTATTGTTGATTTCTCTTTGGCTTTTTTTGTGGAATATTAATGATGCGGTACTTGTTCAAGCCATTGGTAAATTGCCTTTGCCAGAAAAATTAATTCAACTTTTTGTACTGACCGTACGTTACATTGCACTGCTTGGCGAATTGCATCAAAAAATGGATATTGCTATGCGTGCTCGTGGATTTCGTCCTGGTCTTAATCGCCGAACCCTTTATGTGACCGCTCAAAGTGTCGCTTTATTATTGATTCATGCCCTGTTGAAAGCTGAAACGGCGCAAATGGCGTTAAAATGTCGTGGTTTTCAGTTTGGCAAAAAGAGAGAAAAATAACATGTTGGCTGTAAATAATCTTTGTATAGAACGCAATGGCAGATCGATTATTCAAGACTTGAGTTTCACTTTAGAAGGACAAAAACGTCTTTTCGTACAAGGGGAAATTGGATCAGGAAAAACCACTTTACTTCTTGCTTTGTTAGGATTTGTTCCTGTAACCAAAGGGGAAATTAAACTATTTGGCCAAGTTTGTTGTGAAGAAAAAGATTTCGCACCCTTTCGTGGCACGATTGGTATTTGTTTTCAAAATGCCGATGATCAACTTTTTGGCCCAACAGTGTTGGATGATATTGCCTTTGGACCATTAAATCAAAATGTGCCCAGAGAGCAGGCGTATCATATTGCAGAGGAGCAATTAGAACGTCTTGGTATCACACGTTTAAAAGATCGTATGGTACATACTTTATCTGGTGGTGAGAAAAATTTCACTGCACTTGCAGGTGTTTTAGCGATGCAGCCAAAAATTTTATTATTAGATGAACCCACCAATGGATTAGATCGAAAAAATACTGAAAAATTGACCGCACTTTTGCGTGAACTTTCCTTACCCATTTTGATTTCATCCCATCATCATGGATTTATTAACGAATTAGCCACAGAAATTATCAGTTTATGATCTTCATCAAAAAGCCGAATTTTGATTGTGCTATGCTTGTTGCAAATTTGTTGACAAAGCTAAGTGGTTTGAGGGTTTTAAACATTATTTCTGTTGAAAGTCAGTTTGAAACCTCAGCCCAAATAAGCACATTAAAACGGAGGATTTATGTGTACAACCTGTGGCTGCGGACATCCAGAGCAAGTCCGTATTGGTGAATTGCCTCATACCCATGATGATCAAGGAAGTCATCAATCAGGTACGCCAAACTTTTCACATTCAACATTTCATTTCAATAAACCAGTCGATGCAGACGATACTCAAAAACGTTTGTTAAAAATCGAACAAGATGTTCTCGGAAAAAATAATCAACTAGCTGATCACAACCGAGCATTCTTTGCGAAACAACATATTTTAGCCTTAAATCTTGTATCGAGTCCGGGTTCAGGCAAAACCACCCTTTTAACGACGACGCTAAATGCCCTCAAAAATGACCGCACTTGTTATGTAATCGAAGGCGATCAACAAACTGAAAATGATGCAGATCGTATTCGTGCGACTGGCGTGCCGGCTATTCAAGTGAATACAGGCAAAGGCTGCCACTTAGATGCACAAATGATTAGCGAAGCTATGGTGAAATTAAGACCACAAGCTGACAGTATTATGTTTATCGAAAATGTGGGAAATCTCGTTTGTCCATCTGAATTTGATCTTGGCGAAAAAGCGAAAGTGGTGATTTTATCCGTGACAGAAGGCGAAGATAAACCGCTTAAATACCCACATATGTTTGCTGCATCAAGTTTGATGATTTTAAATAAAGTGGATTTATTACCTTATTTGAAATTTGATGTAGAACAATGCATTGCCAATGCAAAACGTGTGAATCCGAATATTGAAGTGATTCAACTTTCCGCTACCACTGAACAAGGTCTTAGCGAGTGGTTAAATTGGCTAGAGCAGCAACGTAAACAAGGATAAACGATGCGATTTGTTGATGAATTTCGCGATCCTGAACTTGCCCGTAGTTTAGTGGCGCAACTTGAAAAATTGATGGAAAAAATGCCGCACTTTACGGCGCAGAATCCATTGTATTTAATGGAAGTGTGTGGCGGGCATACTCATACAATTTTTAAATTTGGGTTGGATCGGCTATTGCCAAAAAGTATCGAATTTATTCATGGCCCAGGTTGTCCTGTCTGTGTGCTTCCTATGGGGCGTATTGATGTTTGTATTGAAATTGCATTAAAGCCAGATGTCATTTTCTGTACTTTTGGGGATGCGATGCGAGTGAAAGGTCGCAAAGGTTCGCTGTTAGAAGCAAAAGCGAAAGGCGCAGATGTTCGTATTGTGTATTCACCTTTGGATGCATTGAATATTGCACAAAATAATCCGAATAAAAAAGTCGTCTTTTTTTCCTTAGGATTTGAAACGACGATGCCGAGCACGGCAGTGACGCTTCAGCAAGCCAAAAAACTAGGAACAAAAAATTTCTGGATTGTTTGCCAAAACATCACCATTATTCCAACGTTACATAGCTTGCTGGCACAAGATCAAGTCAAAATTGATGGTTTTCTTGCGCCAGGGCATGTGAGTATGGTGATTGGTTCATCGCCTTATCAAGGGATTGTCGATAAATATCACAAACCTTTCGTGATTACCGGTTTTGAACCTTTAGATATTTTGCAGGCGATTGTGATGTTAGTGCAGCAATTTGCTGATGGCCGTTGTGAAATCGAAAATCAATATAAACGCATTGTGGACGATCACGGAAATGCTTTAGCCCAACGTTCAATGCAAGAAGTATTCCAGCTTAAAGCAAGCAGTGAATGGCGTGGCTTGGGGGAAATTGAACAATCTGGTGTGGAATTAACGGATACTTATCGTGAATTTGATGCCGAAATTTATTTCCAAAGCCAAGCGCAACAGGTGGCGGATGATCCTAATTCTCGTTGTGGCGATGTCTTGACTGGGCGTTGTA
Source organism: Haemophilus sp. oral taxon 851 str. F0397 (assembly GCF_000242295.1). Taxonomy (NCBI): domain Bacteria; kingdom Pseudomonadati; phylum Pseudomonadota; class Gammaproteobacteria; order Pasteurellales; family Pasteurellaceae; genus Haemophilus; species Haemophilus sp. oral taxon 851. Next base: position 178,737 of record NZ_JH591079.1, on the reverse strand, counting down.
AACCATCTGATTGCCCATTATTTGGCACAGGTTGTAATCCTGATAATGCTTATGGCGCATTAATGGTTTCTTCCGAAGGCGCATGTGCAGCCTATTATCAATATCGGAGAGAATAAAATGAGCGAATTTATCACTATGGCGCACGGCAATGGCGGTGCTGCCATGCAGAAATTGATCCAAGATTATTTTGTTGAAGCCTTTGCCAATCCAATTTTGGCACAAGGGGAAGATCAGGCAAGAATTCCATTAACAGAATTAGCAAACCAAGGCGAAACACTGTCATTTAGCACGGATAGTTTTGTGATTGATCCCATTTTTTTCCCTGGTGGCAACATCGGGAAATTAGCAGTGTGCGGCACGGCCAATGATGTGGCGGTGTGCGGGGCGATACCAAAATATTTATCCTGTGGCTTTATTTTGGAAGAAGGATTGCCACTTGCGGATCTTAAAGCAATTATTCAATCAATGGCAGAAACCGCAAAAGCAGCGGGCATTCAGGTTGTTACTGGCGATACAAAAGTGGTACAAAAAGGCGCAGTGGATAAAATTTTTATCAATACCAGTGGAATTGGTGTTATTCCTCAAAATTTGGATTGGGGAGTTCATAAAATTCAAGCTGGCGATAAAATCATTGTTAGCGGCACTATTGGGGATCATGGCGCAACAATCTTAAATTTACGTGAAAAACTGGGTATCCAAACGGATCTTCACAGTGATTGTGCGGTGCTTTATCCACTAATTGAAAATTTACGCGAAGTAGATGGCGTAAAAGCGGTTCGAGATGCGACCCGTGGGGGAGTCAATGCTGTTTTGCATGAATTTGCACAGGCGCAACAGCTAGGTATTAATATTGATGAACAAGCCTTGCCAATTCGCCAAGAAGTGCGGGGAATTTGTGAATTACTTGGTCTTGAAGCATTAAATTTCGCTAATGAAGGAAAGCTTGTTATTGTTGCCTCTGATGAAAAAACACCAGAAATTTTGACCGCACTTCGTCGTCATCCATTAGGTGAAAATGCGGCTGTGATTGGTGAAGTGACAACCGATAAAAAAGTGCGTTTAGTGGGCATTTTTGGACAAAGTCGATTGTTAGATTTACCAACAAATGAACCATTGCCAAGAATTTGTTAATGATTAGGTAAAATCAATACTTTAGAAAAATTAAATAGGTGAAGTGATTTCTCAACTTAGCAAAAATACCTTAGAACAGCTAGAGTAGTTTATCCATCACTGGCAATTTCTCCCAAATGGCACAGAAGGTTACCGCACTATAGAGATTACAATGGTCGGTGTGGGTGGTGATTATATTTTATCCTAAGCAATGGGAGCTACAGGCCTTTCTGGGCTTTATTTTCTTGCGGTAAATCGTGCTTTTACAGGCATACGCAATGCAATTCGCTCACGGTTTAATGCTAAAGCATTTTCTGTGGGCAAATAATTTTGCCAAAGATTAGGATCATCAGGTAGCTCCTCTGCCCAAAAATACTGTACATTGAAACCGCGAGCAAGACACTCTTCATGCAATAAGTCGTAACGTTGCTTTAAAAACGCAAGTTTATTAAAGAAAAATCGTACGTGTCCTTCGCCTAATTTATAATATTCAGGCTGCCCTTTTAAACTAAATTTTCCTTTCGCAACCGCATTTGGAATCCGTGTTAGCTCGCGATGTTCCGCTAATAGATGCTGATCGCAAAGTTCAGCAGGAGGAACAAGGTTAATTCTGGTCATAAAATCTCTCTTTATTATTTCATATCCCATCGAGTAATGAATATGACTAATTCCACCAATAATGTGCTAGGTAATAATAAGGTAACGGTTACTAAAACTAAGGTGAGTAGAAAAACTAAATTATTGCTTTTATTGAAAGCTTAGAAGAGGAAAAATAAAGGGGTGGTGGAGCTGGGGGGAGTTGAACCCCCGTCCGAAATTACTCTACCTTCAGCACTACACGTTTAGTCTCGTCTTTAATTTCACTTAAGCATGCGGACAGACACGCTAAACTTAAGCTAGTTTGATTCAATTTAGTGCTTCGATCCTCAAACGGTGGCTTCCACACGATCTCGTTTTGGTTTGACTCCGCGTTATCCCCGTCTTACGAGCGGAAGCTGGGGCGCGAAGGCTAAATGCAGGTTATTAAGCTGCTAAAGCGTATTGTTCGTCGTTTGCGACTATTTTTTTGCGGTTTATTTACGAGGCCTACCGCACCTCGACGTGCACCTTGGGCTTCGCTAATCCCGTCGAATCCAGAATCAGCCCCAAAATTGTAGACTAGTCTAACAAAAAACAAGCAGAAGAAAAAGAGCGGTATTTATTAAATGCGAGAGTTAGGGTAAAATTTCGGCGTTTTATAGGAGAAAATAATGTCATTTTTTAAATATTTAGTACTCGCTTTGTTTGCAGCTAGTTGTTCAATTTCTTCTGCAATTGCAAAAGAAAATGTTTCAAAGGAAAAACCTAAAAGTGTAGAAAAAACGGCAACTGCAGAAAAAAGCTACCCTAAGTATGTTAACTATGCTATTTCTATTGATGTTGGCGATAGAGATATTGTGGTAGGTGAGGATGGTCAAGCGCTTTCTCGCTTTAAATATACCATTACGAATAAAAGTGAATTCCCGATTCAAAATATTCAATGGATGAGTGTGTATGTGCATAATCGTCAAGTTGTGCATAGCCAAGATATGCAAATAGAATTAGAAAATACCTTATTACCAGGCAAGTCTCTGACAATCAATTTACAAATTCCATTTGCTCAAATTGATGAAAAATACCGTTCAATTTTTATGAATACACAAGAACCTATTCATGTGTATAAAATTGAACGTTCAGTCATGTTTAAAGATAAGAGAGTCGTTTCTGATAATTAATCATGTATACTTGAACAGTAATTAAAGTGCGGTTATACTAAATAAAATTTAACCGCACTTTTTTTATGCTACAAGATAAAAAAATTATTCACATTGATATGGATTGTTTTTACGCATCGATTGAGATTCGTGAAAATCCTAATTTGCAGGGAAAGCCTGTTGCTGTAGGTGGTTCTTCTCGTCAACGTGGTGTATTAACAACTTGTAATTATGAGGCGAGAAAATTTGGTTTGCATAGTGCAATGCCAACGGCTCAGGCCATAAAAAAGTGTCCTAATCTTATTCTTGTGCCTGTGAATATGACGTTGTATAAACAAGTTTCGGCGCAAATTCATCAAATCTTCCAGCGTTATACCGATATTATTGAACCACTTTCTTTAGATGAAGCTTATTTAGATGTTACGCATTGCCAAAAATGTTCAGGTTCAGCGACTTGGATCGCACAAGAAATCCGCCAAGCTATTTTTGATGAATTGAAATTAACGGCTTCAGCGGGTATTGCGCCTTTAAAATTCCTTGCCAAAATTGCCTCGGATATGAATAAACCTAATGGGCAATTTGTGATTAAGCCGAACGAAGTCAGTGAATTCATTAAAACCTTACCTTTAAATAAAATTCCTGGTGTGGGTAAAGTAACATCACAACGATTACTTGATATGGGATTAGAAACTTGTGCTGACATTCAAAACTTTGATCAAATCGTCTTATTAAACCAATTTGGTAAGGCGGGTAAACGTATTTGGGATTTTAGTCATGGCATTGATGATCGTGAAGTACAAGCCCATCGTGAACGTAAATCAGTCGGCGTAGAACAGACGTTGATTGAGAACATTCACACAATTGAGCAAGCTTCAGCCTTATTAAATAATCTTTATGACGAGTTAATTCGTCGCCTTGAACGTATTAATTCTAATATACCGTTATCTGCATTTCGTAAAATTGGCGTGAAACTTAAATTTGAAGATTTTCAAGTAACCACTTTAGAGAAAACAGGTTTGCCACTTTCTTTAGAGAGTTTTCAGCAATTACTTCCCCAAATTTTTATGCGAGCAAAAGGGCGATCGATTCGTTTGATTGGGCTACATGTCAATTTACCCGAAGAAAATAAACAAGAACAAATGAGCCTCTGGTGATATAATCTCGCAGTTTTTTAGGAGTCGATACTATGGAACATAAATTAGAAGATATTATTGCAATTTTTAATCAATGTTTTGAAGAGGAATACAACACTCGCTTAGTCAAAGGCGGTGATGAACCCATTTATTTACCCGCAAATGATGAAGTGCCTTATAACGCGATTTATTTTGCGAGAGGCTTTTACAGCAGTGCATTGCACGAAATTGCCCATTGGTTAGTGGCAGGCAAAGAACGTCGTAAACTAGAAGATTTTGGTTATTGGTATGAGCCAGATGGACGTTCAGAAGAACGTCAGCGTGACTTTGAAAAAGTTGAAGTTAAACCGCAAGCATTAGAGTGGATTTTGGCAACGGCAGCAGGTTTTCGTTATTTTGCCAGTGCGGATAATTTGAATGGCAATCCGGGCGATACACAGCCTTTTAAACAAGCCGTGTATGAACAAGTGAAAATCTACGCGGAAAACGGTTTACCAAAACGAGCTGAAACGTTACGCCATGCTCTTGCTATGTTTTATGGCACAGAAGATCGTATTGATTTAACTAAATTTGATGTGACGCGTATTTAAAGAGCGGCGATTTTTAACCGCACTTTTGACACTGTCAATTTTCCCTAAAATCGGCTAGAATACGCCGATTTTATTTTCGGTGACTTACAAATGATGAAAGATTCCATTATTGCAAAATTAGAAAGTTTAAAAGAACGTTATGAAGAGCTAGAAGCCTTATTGGGCGATGTTTCTGTAATTAGTGATCAGGATAAATTCCGTGCGTATTCTAAAGAATATTCGCAACTTGAAGAAGTGGTGAAATGTTTTAATCGTTGGACGCAATTAAATCAAAATATCGAAGAAGCTGAAATATTGCTCGACGATCCTGAAATGAAAGAAATGGCGCAAATGGAAATCGAAGAATCCAAAGCGGAAATTGAAGAAGTGGAACAACAACTTCAAATTCTTTTACTGCCGAAAGATCCTAATGATGAATATAACTGCTATTTAGAAATCCGTGCGGGAACTGGCGGTGATGAAGCGGGTATTTTTGCGGGTGATTTATTCCGTATGTACAGTCGTTATGCTGAAAGTAAACGTTGGCGTGTAGAAATGCTCAGTGCTAACGAAAGTGAGCAAGGCGGTTATAAAGAGGTGATTGTTAAAGTCACTGGCGAAGGTGTGTATGGTCAGTTAAAATTTGAATCAGGCGGCCACCGTGTACAACGTGTACCAAAAACAGAAAGCCAAGGTCGTATTCATACCTCTGCTTGTACTGTTGCGGTTATGCCAGAATTACCTGAATCTGAAATGCCGGAAATCAATCCTGCAGATTTACGTATTGATACCTACCGTTCATCTGGTGCAGGTGGTCAGCACGTTAATACAACAGACTCAGCGGTACGTATTACCCATATTCCAACAGGTATTGTGGTGGAATGCCAGGATGAGCGTTCACAGCACAAAAATAAAGCGAAAGCAATGTCGGTATTAGCGTCACGTATTGTTCAAGCAGAGCAAGAACGCCAAGCTGCAGAACAAACAGATATGCGCCGTAACTTATTAGGCTCGGGTGATCGTTCTGATAAAATTCGTACATATAATTATCCGCAAGGTCGAGTCACAGATCACCGTATCAATCTCACTATTTACCGTTTGGATGAAGTGATGAATGGTAAAATTGATGAATTGATTCAGCCGATTATTACCGAATATCAAGCGGATCAGTTGGCGGCATTGTCTGAACAGAATTAATGATAGGGGCATCTGATTTCAGATGTCCTTTTTAACTTTACAGGGAAATAAAATGATCATTGAAAATCAAAAAGATGCTGAATTTTCTTCTGCTTTCAAGCCTTCTCAACCCGCTCAAGCGAGCCGTTTTAAACGCTGGCTTGCTAGTATGATTAATGGGCTTGTGCTTTGGGTGATGGTTGGTCTCGGTTTTGCATTGGGGGATTTTGTCGGTGTAGTGGGGACGATTGTATATGCTGGTTTTCAGTTATATTTCATGAAAACCTATGGTCAAACAATGGCAAAACGCTGGTTAGGCTTGCGTGTATTTAATTATCATACCCATCAATCCGTTGAATTTGGTAAATACATTGGCCGTGAGATTATTGATATTTTATTGGCGTGGACGAGTTTCTTATTGATTATTAGCGGTATTGTTGCACTTGTGCGCGATGATCGTCGTTCTTTAACTGATTTAGTGGCTGGTACAATTGTGTTAAAAGACGAAAAATAATGAATTATAAAGAATGGCTGGCACAAGCGATTGCGGATTTGGCACAAAAAAATCCCACTGAAAATAGTAAAATTGATGCGCTTGTGCTTCTTCAACATGCTACTGGCAAATCGCGTACACAAATCCTTGCTTTTGATGATACTGAGATTGATGAAAAAGTGCGGTTAAAATTGACCGCATTTTTAGATCGTCGTCTAAAAGGCGAACCTATCGCTTATATTCTTGGTGAAAAAGAATTTTGGTCGTTGCCATTAAATGTCTCAAAAGGCACGTTAATTCCTCGTCCAGATACTGAAATTCTCGTAGAGAAAGCATTACAAGTCGCGTTAGAAGAACTGGAAAAAAATCCACCGCACTTTCGTATTCTTGATCTTGGCACAGGCACAGGCGCTATCGCGTTAGCATTAGCATCGGAGCTTTCCTCTATTTGTCAAAAACAACAGATTTCATTAGAAATAATTGGTGTTGATCTTATGCCTGATGTTGTGGCGTTAGCCCAATCTAATGCAGAAAGAAATAAGTTAAATGTGCAATTTCTGCAGAGCCGTTGGTTTGAAAATATAACAGGGCAGTTTGATCTTATTGTCAGCAATCCGCCTTATATTGATGCTCAAGATGAACATTTGCATCAAGGCGATGTGCGTTTTGAACCCCTTTCTGCATTAGTTGCTAATGATGCGGGGTATACTGATTTACGTCATATTATTGAATTAGCACCGAGTTATTTGAATTCTAATGGCGTATTGTTGCTTGAACACGGATGGCAACAAGGCGAAAAAGTGCGGTCAATTTTCCAAGAAAATCATTGGGAAATGGTTGAAACCGTGCGTGATTATGGCGACAATGAGCGCGTCACTTTAGGTTTTTGGAAGAAGTAATGAAATATTATCGACGTGCGTTATACGATCAATTTGTGCATTTTTATAATACCATCTCAGATGATGGCACATCAGAAGCGCAACTTCGGGGAAAAATTGGTGGGTTTGTGCGTCGAGCGCGTAAAGAAATTTCGCCAGATTGGCCGAAAGAAGAGCAGATTCATCAGCTATTACAGCTATTTTATGGTGATTGGGGCTTTCATTGTGATCCAGAAGAGTATTTCTATGCACGCAATTTGTATTTGCCTTATGTGTTGGAGCATCGTCAAGGAATGCCAGTGACGCTTGGGGCAATTGTGCTTTATTTAGCCGAGGTATTGGATTTGCCGATTTACCCCGTAAATTTCCCAACACAGCTCATTTTACGTGCTGAAGTAAGAGATGAAGTGGCTTTTATTGATCCTTGGGATGGTACTTATATTTCACAAGAAAAGTTACAGCAACTTTATGAAGGTGCATTTGGCTTTGGTATGCAAATTCAACCCGCAGAACTTGATAGAGCCGATCTTTCCTTGCTTTATTCTCGTTTTGAGCAACTGGCGAAGAATGCACTTATCCGCGAAGAACATAACGACATGGCATACCGTTATATTGAAAATTTATTGATTGGTAATGATGAAGATCCTTATCACATCCGTGATCGCGGTTTGGTTTTAGCTCAGATGGGCGCTTATCCTTCAGCATTAAAAGATTTAGAATTTTTTGTGGAACGTTGTCCGGAAGACCCAACTGCGGCTTTAATCCGAACTCAACTTTTAGAACTTAAGGGCGAGATTGATAAAGATCCTTTTGCCCTCCATTGATTTAAGGAAAATTTATGCAAAATAAAATTGTAAAAATCGGCAATATTGATGTTGCAAACGACAAACCTTTCGTGCTTTTTGGCGGAATGAACGTACTTGAAAGTCGTGATATGGCAATGCAAGTCTGTGAAGCTTATGTGAAAGTGACGGAGAAACTTGGCGTGCCTTATGTGTTTAAAGCTTCTTTTGACAAAGCGAATCGTTCATCTATTCATTCTTACCGTGGCCCAGGCATGGAAGAAGGCTTAAAAATTTTCCAAGAATTAAAAGATACCTTTGGGGTAAAAATTATTACTGATGTACACGAAATTTATCAATGTCAGCCTGTTGCAGATGTTGTCGATATTATTCAACTTCCAGCCTTTTTGGCGCGTCAAACAGATCTCGTTGAAGCGATGGCAAAAACAGGTGCAGTGATTAATGTGAAAAAACCACAATTCTTAAGCCCGGGTCAAATGGGCAATATCGTGGAAAAAATCGAAGAATGTGGTAACGATAAAATCATTCTTTGTGATCGTGGAACAAACTTTGGATACGATAATTTAATTGTGGATATGCTTGGCTTTAGTGTTATGAAAAAAGCATCTAAGGGTAGCCCAGTTATTTTTGATGTAACCCACTCACTTCAATGCCGTGATCCATTTGGGGCAGCATCAGGTGGCCGTCGCGCACAAGTAACCGAATTAGCGCGTTCAGGTTTAGCTGTAGGGATTGCAGGTTTATTCTTAGAAGCGCATCCAAATCCAAATCAAGCGAAGTGTGATGGCCCATCTGCATTGCCTCTTTCTGCGCTTGAAGGCTTTGTCTCTCAAATGAAAGCGATTGATGATTTAGTAAAATCTTTCCCAGAATTGGATACTTCAATCTAAGAAAATATTTAAGCAAAAGTGCGGTTAATTTTGACCGCACTTTGATCTGCACCCCAAAACCTGGACACCTATTTTGAGGTGCAGATTATGTCCTACTCTTATCAATTTCGTTTGAAAATTATCAAACTCGTTACCGAACAGGATTATGGTATCCGTGAGGTGGCTAAACTTCATAAAATTTCCCACGCTCTCATCATTTATTGGCTAAAAGCATTTCGGGAAAGAGGGCTTGATGGCGTAAAATTGCCTTATACAAACCTTAAAACACCGAAAATAGTGAAGCCAAAGATGAAAAAGAAAGACATTGAAATTCCAGAAACTACAGACTTTTCACCTAAAGCGTTTAAAAAGTTACAACGAGAGCTCGCCTTGGTTCGTGCGGAGATTGCTTACCTAAAGGAGTTGGAAGCGCTCGACCGTCAAAAACAACGACAGAAAAAAGAAAAATCATTGAAAGATTGAAGCCAAACTACGCATTAAATGATTTACTTCGTGTGGCTAAAATTCCTCGCTTAAGCTTTTACTATAAAGAGATTAAGCGAAATTATCACGAAGCTAAAGAAGCTATTTTATCGCCGTATAAAAAGAACAAAAACCGAGATGGTTATCGCCCCATGACGCTCAAATTACGCTAAAAGGTAAAGCGGTTCAAAGTATGAGTCGCCGAGAAAATTGCTACGATAATGGGGGGATTGAAAGTTTTTTTGCGATACTAAAATCAGAGTGTTTTCACTCACGGACTTATCATTCAATTGCTGAATTACAGGCTGAAATTGAAGAATATTTAAGTTAACTAACCTGTCCAACTTTTTGGGGGGCAGATCGCTTTTTCCGTTAATTTTTACTTTATCCAACAGCGCTGTATAATGTCACGCTTTTGAATATAAACGATATGAGGGGGAAGCTCATGATTAAAATCGATACCTTACCGCAATTTTTGCGTAACAAAGTGGCGGAAAACGATGCCTTTGGTCTCGTGGAGGGCTTGTGCCAATTATTACGTAGCAGCCCCACAGAAAAAATTTCTCCGACCTTGCATTTGTTTAAGTTTATCTTAAAGAAAGATAAAGAATTAGGATGTTCTGTTTCGAAATTATTATGTGGTTGGTTATGTGGTTTACGCCTTTACCACTTGTTTATTAGTAGCGGTATTCTTACACGTGGCGGTTTTGGACAGGAGATGAAAACGCGTATTTATGAGCGTTTTAACCCCTCTTTTAAAGATATTAATGATTTACGTGATATTTTTTATTTATTATTTAGCGATAAAAATGATGCACGCTGGATTGATGCTGTTCCTTTAAAAACGTGGCGAGGCGTATTTGGCGTCTTAACCCATTGTACAGAACAAAAAGATCGTGAGCGTTTAAAAAATCATATTGAAAGTGAAGGGCTATTTGCCATTGAGATGCTTTCAATTTGGATTGCTGCTGAAGATATGGATCCTGAGCTGATGCGAATGGAGCCCTCTCTGTTGAACGCAGATTCCCCTTTTGTGGCATTACACCATGAAGTGGTGAATTGGTTACAGGCGCGCCGCCAATCAACCGTTTTTGATGATAGCCATTTACAGGTAATGTTTAGCCAATGTAAAAAATTGGTTGAGCGTTTGCAAAAACGTGGAGCAGTGGTGGGTTCTTCTTTAAATACGGCTTATTTATTGGAGCGTCTTTCTCAGACCTTAGAACGATTAGAAACCTTGATGGCGATTTTTGTTTCAAATCGCTATTTACCACGCCGAATATTGTTATTAACTGGCTGTTTTGCCCGCGCAGCAGCAGAAAAACATAGCATCATCCGATTATGGAAACAAAGCTCTAGATTAATTTCACGTAGTATTACCCAAAATGCGGGCGATCACGGCGAGCATTACATTACTCGAGATAAAAAAGAGTATTGGGCAATGTTTTATTCTGCGGCAGGTGGTGGTGTATTAATTGCACTGATGGCGCTATTTAAAATCTATCTAGGCAGCATTATTGATGACAAAGTCTGGAAAGGGATTGCCGAAGGCTTAAATTACGGCTTAGGTTTTATGGTGATCTTTATGTTGCATTTTACGGTTGCAACGAAACAGCCAGCCATGACTGCAGCCCATTTTGCTGAGGCTGTTGAGAAAACACCTCAAGGTAAAAGTGTCAATATGAAATTAGCCCAATTATTAGTAGATGTATTTCGCTCTCAAAGTATTGCGGTGCTAGGTAATGTGCTCATTGCGATGGGATTGGCTGCATTGATTGCTTTTGGTTACCAATATAAAACAGGTGAGCCGTTGATGAATGCTGATCAAATCGCTTATCAGTTACATAGCATTGATCCTTTTGCGGGAACTTTATGGTTTGCAGCCATTGCGGGTGTATGGTTATTCTGTTCAGGGATTATTTCGGGTTATTTTGATAACCGTAGCAATTATTTGAATATGCGTATGCGTTTAACCCAACATCCGTTATTGAAAAAATTAATGTCTGAGAAATCTCGCGTTAAATTTGCTAATTATATGCATGAGAATTATGGCTCGCTTATCGGTAACCTTTGCTTTGGTATGTTGCTTGGGATTACCGGTGTGGTAGGTTACTTAACGCACCTTCCGTTAGATATTCGTCATGTGGCATTTTCATCTGCGAATGTAGGCTATATTGCAGTGAGCGGACAATTCACCTATTTATTGCTTTTACAATGCATTGGTTTTGTATTGTTGATTGGTTTAGTGAATTTAGTTGTCAGTTTTTCATTAACGCTTTGGGTTGCACTGCGTTCTTTGAATGCGGAAATTGATAGCTGGTGGCCAATTTGGTATGAAGTTTGTCAAATTGTGAAAAAACGTCCATTAAGCTTATTTCTTCCTGTTCAATTAGATAAATAATCGGCTTAAGTGATCTGCACCCCACTCTCGGACTTATCACTCAATCGCTGAATTACAGGCTGAAATTGAGAATATTTAGTGTATTACAACCAAAAACGAATTAAACTTGCTTTCAAAGGATTGAGCCCAGTGCAATACCGAGCTCAATATTTAAGTTAACTAACCTGTCCAACTTTTGGGGGGCAGATCACTTTGTATATAAAAGTAGAAATGATGAATATCGTCTTTTTAGATAGTACGGCTATCCCTAAACATATCCCTATTCCTCGTCCAAGTTTTGCGCATACTTGGACTGAATATGAGCATACTTCTTCTGCAGAAACAATTGAACGAGCAAAAGATGCTGATATTGTTATTACGAGTAAAGTCATTTTTGATCGAGAAACGTTAAAACAATTACCTAAGTTAAAGTTGATTGCGATTACTGCAACTGGTACCAATAATGTTGATCTTGTGGCTGCAGAAGAAATGGGCATCGCCGTGCGTAATGTGACAGGCTATTCCAGTATAACCGTGCCAGAACACGTCATCGGTCTGATTTTTTCTTTAAAACACAGTTTGTCAGGTTGGTTACGCGATCAAACGGAAGCAAAATGGGAGGAAAGTAAACAATTTTGTTATTTTGATTATCCCATTACAGATGTGCGTGGTTCGACATTAGGCGTATTTGGTAAAGGTTGCTTAGGGACAGAAGTGGGGCGTTTGGCGAATGCTGTGGGAATGAAAGTGCTTTATGCAGAACATAAAGATGCCACTGTTTGCCGTGAAGGTTATACGCCCTTTGATGAAGTATTAAAACAAGCGGATATTGTGACGTTGCATTGCCCATTAACTGAAACAACAAAGAATTTAATGAATGCAGAAACCTTACCCAAAATGAAAAAAGGTGCATTTTTGATTAATACAGGGCGTGGGCCTTTGATTGATGAACTTGCCTTAGTTGATGCTTTAAAAACAGGGCATTTAGGCGGAGCGGCTTTGGATGTAATGGTAAAAGAGCCACCAGAAAAAGATAATCCGTTAATTTTAGCTGCAAAAACTATTCCTAATTTAATTATCACCCCGCATATTGCTTGGGCGAGTGATAGTGCAGTGACAACATTAGTTGGCAAAGTAATGCAAAATATCGAAGAATTTGTACAACAATTAAATCAAAAATAATGAATTTTCCTATTTCTCTTTATATTGCGCTACGTTATTGGCGGGCGAAAAGTGCGGATCGTTTTGGGCGATTAGTAACTAATCTTGCAAGCCTGGGGATTGTGCTAGGTGTGATGGCATTGATCATCGTGCTTTCTGTGATGAATGGATTAGAAGGTTACCAAAAACAACAGGTGCTATCTTCCATTCCTCATGCGATTGTGAGTGAAGAACAGCCTGTTTCTACAGAAAAAACATTAGAAAATTTACCGCACTTTGTCCAAAAAGCCGTGCCGATCAATACAACAAATGTGATTTATCAAACGACAAAAGGAGTGAGTGCAGGACAAATTATTGGTATTCAATCATTTTCTGATGATCCTTTGGTTGAATCTTTTGATCAGGCTAAATTTAATGAAATTTTGCCTAGTGGAGAGTTTAAACTGGTCATTGGTGATCAACTTGCGCAAAAACTGGGCGTGAATATTGGGGATAAAATCCGTTTGATGATTACGGAAAATAGCCAATATACACCATTCGGTCGCGTGCCAATGCAGCGTTTATTTACGGTTAGCGATATTTATTATGATTATGGCGAAGCATCGGGTTATGAAGCCTTTGCTAATATTACAGATATTGGTCGCTTAATGCGTATTCAGCCTCAGCAAGCGCAGGGTTATCGTTTATTTTTGAATGATCCGTTCCAAATTACAGAACTCCCACAACATTTCCCAACACAAAAAATTACGGATTGGCGTATCCAAAAAGGTGAGTTTTTCCAAGCAGTGAGAATGGAAAAAAATATGATGGGATTGCTAATTAGTTTGATCATTGTCGTGGCGATTTCCAATATCGTGACTTCATTAAGTTTAATGGTGGTGGATAAACAAGGGGAAATTGCGATCTTGCAAACTCAGGGCTTAACAAAATCCCAAGTGCGTTCAGTGTTTATTTATCAAGGATTACTGGTGGGATTTGTTGGCACATTGCTCGGTGCTATTTTAGGTGTTTTAGTCACCTTGAACTTAACAGACATTGTAAGTGCGGTAAATCCACAAGGTGTTTTTTTACCGACAGAATTGTCATTTATTCAAATAATTTTGGTTATTGGATTTTCCTTGTTACTTTCTTTACTTTCTACCCTTTATCCCGCTTATCGTGCTGCAAAAGTAGAACCTGCCGCTGCCTTGCGATACGAATAAGTTTTTAATGGTAAATGAATGATGGATGAACAATCACTTTTAGCTTTTGATACACAACATATTTGGCATCCTTATTCTTCAGTTTCTTCTGATATGCCACTTTATGCGGTAGAACGAGCAGATGGCGTGATGATAACCTTAAAAGATGGTCGTCGTTTGATTGATGGTATGTCTTCTTGGTGGGCGGCGCTGCATGGTTATAATCACCCTCGTTTAAATGCGGCGGCACAGAATCAGTTGGCAAAAATGAGCCATATTATGTTTGGCGGTTTTACCCATGAACCCGCGGTAGAATTAGCTCAATTATTGGTAAAAATTTTGCCAAATAGCTTAGATAAGCTCTTTTTTGCAGATAGTGGTTCTGTTGCTGTGGAAGTGGCGATGAAAATGGCTATTCAATATCAGCACGCTAAAGGGGAAGTACAACGACAAAAATTTGCCACTATTCGTTCGGGTTATCATGGTGATACTTGGAATGCGATGTCAGTGTGTGATCCAACCACAGGTATGCACCATTTATTTCATCATAGCCTGCCCGTACAATATTTTCTTCCTCAGCCCAATATTCCATTTAATGAATCTTGGAATGATTGTGCGATTGAACCTTTAGCTGATTTACTTAAGAAAAAAGGGAGCGAAATCGCCGCACTGATTTTAGAGCCTGTCGTGCAAGGTGCGGGCGGAATGTATTTTTATTCGCCAAGTTATTTAGTGAAAGCGCAAGCACTTTGTAAACAATATGGTGTATTGCTAATTTTTGATGAAATTGCCACGGGTTTTGGCCGTACAGGGAAATTATTTGCTGCCGAGCATGCTGGGATTTCGCCAGATATTATGTGTATCGGTAAAGCCTTAACAGGTGGTTATTTAACTTTATCAGCAACCATTACGACCACTGAAATTGCGCAAACTATTTGTGGCGGTGAGGCTAAATGCTTTATGCACGGCCCCACTTTTATGGCAAACCCGTTGGCCTGTGCAATTGCGGCAGAATCTATCCGTTTATTATTGGAAAGTCCTTGGCAGCAAAATATTCAGCGAATTGAATCTTCCTTAAAACAACAGCTTTCGCCTTTAGCTGAAAAAGATTACGTCAAAGAAGTTCGTGTATTAGGGGCGATTGGGGTGGTTGAAATGAAAAGTGCGGTAAATATGAAAACTTTAGTCCCACGTTTTGTGGAACAAGGTGTTTGGATTCGACCTTTCGGAAAATTGGTTTATGTGATGCCACCATTTGTGATTAAAGATGATGAACTTCTGAAATTAACGGAAGGCATGATTCTGGCTTTAAAGCAGGAATATGAACATTAGGATGAAAAATGGATGTTTTTAAACAGCAACTGGAACAACTTAGGGCACAAAATCAATATCGTTCAATTCCTGATTTAGTTCATCAAGGACGATATATTACGCGAGAAAATCGCACAATGTTGAATATGTCATCTAATGATTATTTAGGTTTGTCATCAAATGAAAACTTGCGCCAGTCTTTTTTACAGCAATATGGCGATAATTTCCCCTCTTTTACTAGTTCTTCATCTCGTTTATTAACGGGAAATTTTCCTGTTTATACCGATCTCGAGCAGCTTATTGCTCAACGTTTCCAACGAGAAAGCGCTTTATTATTTAACAGTGGCTATCACGCCAATCTTGGTATTTTACCAGCGTTGACGACAACAAAAAGTTTAATTTTGGCAGATAAATTAGTGCATGCCAGTATGATTGATGGCATCCGTTTAAGCCAATGTGAGTTCTTTCGTTATCGTCATAATGATTATGAACATCTAAAGAGTCTGCTCGAAAAAAATGCTGGAAAATTTGACCGCACTTTTATTGTGACGGAATCGGTTTTTAGTATGGATGGCGATGTAGCTGATTTGAACTATCTTGTTCAATTAAAAAAACAGTTTCCAAATACTTATCTTTATGTGGATGAAGCCCATGCAATAGGCGTTTATGGTAAAAACGGATTAGGTATTGCTGAGCGAGCTAATGTGATAGCTGATATAGATTTATTGGTTGGCACTTTTGGCAAAGCCTTAGCTTCAATGGGGGCTTATGTCGTCTGTGATCAAATATTAAAAGAGTGTTTGATTAATCAAATGCGTCCATTGATTTTTTCAACCGCACTTCCGCCGTTTAATGTGGCGTGGACTCATTTTATTTTTGAACGATTGCCACAATTTTCAAAAGAAAGAACGCATCTTGAGCAGTTAAGTGCATTTTTACGCCAAGAAGTGGAGCATAGAACGCAAATAATGCCAAGCCAAACTTGCATCGTTCCTTATATTTTAGGCGAGAATGAAGCAACCCTTGCTAAGGCGAAAGCTCTGCAAGAGCAAGGTTATTATTGTTTGCCGATTAGACCACCGACAGTACCAAAAGGTACATCCAGAATACGATTATCTTTGACGGTAGATATGACAATGGATGAAGTAAAACAGTTTGTGGCATGCTTATAAGGAAATAATGTGAAAACGAAATTTTATGATCATCAAGGTGAGCATTTGATAGTTTATTTTGCTGGTTGGGGGACACCTCTTGATGCTGTAGCTCATTTGATTTTGCCAACAGATCACAATTTATTAATTTGCTACGATTATCAAGATTTGAAGTTAGATTTTGATTTTTCTGCCTATCAGCAAATTCGTGTAGTGGCATGGTCAATGGGTGTTTGGGTGGCAGAAAGAGTATTACAAGAAGGAATCACCTTACAATCTTCCACAGCAGTGAATGGTACAGGTTTACCTTGTGATGATAGCTTCGGTATTCCCTACGCTATTTTTAAAGGTACTCTAGATAATCTCGCAGAAAATACCCGTACAAAGTTTGAGCGTAGAATCTGTGGTGACAAAGTATCTTTTGAACGTTATCAGCAATTTCCTGCACGACCATTTAACGAAATTCATCAAGAACTCACCGCACTTTTTGCGATGATTCAGCAGGATAAACGCACAGATCTTATTCACTGGACAAATGCATGGGTTAGTTCTTGCGATAAAATTTTTATGCCAGCTAATCAGCACCAATATTGGGCATCCCGTTGTGCCGTTCAGGAAATAGAGGGTGAGCATTATGTATTTTCAAGATTTATCCACTGGTCGGCATTATGGAATCATTAACTTCCGTAGATAAATCACGCATTCAACACGCCTTCCAGAAAGCCTTAAATAGCTATGATGAACATGCGTTAATTCAACAAAAAATGAATATTAAGTTAATGATGCATTTGCAAGACTATTTACCAAATGGGTCACTAAATAGCGTTTTGGAACTCGGTTGTGGGTCTGGTATGTTGAGTTCATTGTTGCAAAAACAGATTTCAGCGAATTATTGGTTATTTAATGATTTGTGCGATGTGCACTCTCTACTCGCTGAAAAACTGATTCAACCCTTTGATTTTTATTGTGGTGATGCAGAGATCTTTCCTTTTCAACGACAATTTGACTTGATTGCAAGTGCATCAGCGGTACAGTGGTTCCATCATCCTGTTAATTTTATTTCCCATTGTAAAACAGGATTGAAACCTAATGGTTTATTGGCGATTACGAGCTTTGGTGAAGATAATTTAAAAGAGATTCGCCAAATGACGAATGTGGGGTTAAGTTATCCTAATTTATCTCAATGGAAAAATTGGTTAGCCAATGATTTTGAGCTTTTATGGTGTGACGATTTTAATGTAATACTAGAGTTTGATACGCCATTGGATGTACTCAAACATCTGAAATATACTGGTGTAACAGCGACTAACCAGAAAAATTGGACAAGACAAAATCTCAACAAATTTATTGATGATTACTTACAGGCTTTTAGTTTGCCATCGGGTAAAGTGCGGTTAACTTATCATCCATTGTTTTTGATCGCACGTTATTCTCATGCTAGAAATCAGTAAGGCATATTTATGGGCAAGGTTATTTTTGTATCGGGCATTGATACCGATGTCGGTAAAACAGTTGCAACAGGCATTTATGCTAAAAAATTGATGGAACAAGGCTTTTCCGTTATTACACAAAAAATGATTCAAACAGGCTGTAAAAATATCGCTGATGATTTGCTTGTACATCGAAAGATTCAAGGAATTGATTTGACGGAAGAAGACTTACAAGGCGAAACCTGCCCTTATCTTTTTGAATATCCTTGTTCTCCTCATTTAGCGGCAAAGCTCGAAAGGCGAGAAATTAATGAAAAAATTATTGAAAAATCCACCGCACTTTTGGCAGAAAAATATGATTATGTGTTGCTGGAGGGGGCAGGTGGATTAATGGTGCCCTATTGCGAAAAGGCGACGACGTTAGATTATATCCAGTCAAACAATTACCCTTTGATTTTAGTGACATCGGGAAAATTAGGTAGTATTAACCACACATTATTAAGTTTAGAAGCCTGTCGTTCTTATGGTGTGTCAGTGCTAAGCGTAATGTATAACGGTTATCCAGAATACGATCCTATCATTAGTCAAGAGACACAAGGCTATTTAAAGCGTTATCTTAAAAGATATTTTCCTGAGACGGGATTTGAATACTTTGGGCGCATTGAAATTTAAGCTCAGGGAAAAGTGTGATAGACTCGAGCAAGTTTTTAATGAGATGATTTGCTGCTAAAGTGCGGTTAAAACGAGTAAAAAATGAATAACTATTTATTAAAATGCGAAAACATCAATAAATTTTATCAAGAAGGTGAAAATCAAACGCAAGTGTTAAAAGGCGTTTCTTTTTCTATGGAACCCGCAGAGTTGGTTGCGATTGTGGGAAGCTCTGGTTCAGGGAAAAGTACTTTATTGCATACTTTGGGTGGCTTAGATCAGCCAAGTAGTGGTGAAGTGTTTATTAATGGACAATCCTTGCAAAAAACATCGGCTAATGAATTAGCTGCTTTGCGTAATCGCTATTTAGGATTTGTGTATCAATTCCATCATTTAATGGCAGATTTTACCGCACTTGAAAATGTGATGATGCCGATGTTGATTGGTCATCAAAATAAAACAGAAGCGAAAGATCGTGCCGAAAAAATGCTAAGTGCGGTGGGATTAAGTCATCGAATGACGCATCGTCCATCAGCGCTTTCTGGAGGGGAACGTCAGCGTGTGGCGATTGCGCGGGCTTTAGTGAATAATCCATCATTAGTTTTAGCGGATGAGCCCACAGGAAATCTCGATCACAAGACCACAGAAAGCATTTTTGAACTCATTCAACAACTTAACCAAGAGCAAAATATCGCTTTTTTATTAGTCACTCACGATATGGGGCTTGCTGAAAAATTATCACGCCGTTTAGTCATGCAAGATGGTATTTTGAAGGAAGGTGCATAATGAATACGCCTTTTTTTATTAGTTGGCGTTATCAACGAGGTAAGCAAAAGAATCCGTTGGTGGCGTTAATTTCAAAATTCTCTGCTATCGGCATTGCGATGGGCGTTGCAGTTTTAATTGTTGGCTTAAGTGCGATGAATGGTTTTGAGCGTGAGCTTAATCAACGAATTCTTGCTGTGGTTCCCCATGCAGAGATTTTGTCTGCGCCGAATGCGACGGATCCAACCATTCACCATTGGCAAAATTTGGAAAAACGCTTACAACAAAATGACCAAATTAAAGGTATTTCCCCTTTTGTTAGTTTTACTGCATTGGTAGAAAATGGCTCAAAACTGAAAGTGGTTCAGGTGAAGGGCATTGAAAAACAAGCAGAAGATCGCGTTAGCTCTCTTGGTAATTTCGTACAAGAGCAAGGGTGGGATAAATTTGGTAAAGAAGGTGGATTAGTCTTGGGATCGGGGATTGCTAGAGAACTCGATGTAAAATCGGGTGATTGGGTTACCTTACTTATTTCTCAGCAAAACGGCGATGAACAACTTGCTCAACCAACTCGTGAACGCGTGCAAGTCACTGCAATTTTACGTTTAGATGGGCAACTTGATTACAGTTATGCCTTATTGCCGCTTACTCAAGCACAAGAATTTTTAACTTATAAACCTGATCAAATAACAGGTGTTGAATTGAAATTAGATGATCCTTTTTCTGTGAAAAATCTGGATTTGTCCATGCTTAATGACTATCCACAGATGCTTTATATTCAAAACTGGATTAGTAAATTTGGTTATATGTATCGCGATATTCAACTTATTCGAACTGTGATGTACATCGCGATGGTACTCGTGATTGGGGTGGCTTGTTTTAATATTGTTTCTACGCTGATTATGGCGGTAAAAGATAAGCAAGGCGATATAGCCATTATGCGCACGCTTGGGGCAAATAATGCTTTCATTAAACGTATTTTTATTTGGTATGGCTTACAGGCAGGAATGAAAGGTTGCTTAATTGGTATTGTGTTAGGCATTATACTTGCATTAAATCTGACAACCTTTATTCAAGGCATTGAGTGGATTTTTGGTAAGAAATTATTATCAGGCGATGTTTATTTTGTCGATTTCTTGCCCAGTGAGTTACATTGGTTGGATGTTTTGATGGTTTTAGTTGCAGCGCTTGTATTGAGTTTAATTGCTAGCCTTTATCCAGCAAGTAGGGCCGCTAAATTACAACCAGCCCAAGTATTAAGTAGCCATTAATTTTGTGAATACCGCATGAAAGTGCGGTATTTTTTTGTCTTTTATTCACTTAATATTTCACTTTATTTGGCTTGCAAGCATACGTTAAAGATAGTTTAATAACGAACTTGTAGGTTTTATTCTTAAAAAATACAATGAACTAGTTTACTAGTGCAAAAAATAGGTGTAGATTACCTACATAATTAAAACACAACATTTGAAAGTTTGAGAGTGATATATGGCTAAAGAGAAAATTGAAATTGTCGTGGCAAACGACGATACGCGAATTGAAAAAGTCGATCAGGTGTTACCACCCATTGCCTTATTAGAAAAATACCCGGCAAGTGAACATGCTGCGGCATTAGTGAAGCAAACTCGTCATGAGGCACATAATATTATTCATGGTAAAGATGATCGTTTATTAGTGATTATTGGTCCTTGCTCTATTCATGATCCTAAAGCAGCGATTGAGTATGCAAACCGTTTAAAACCATTACGTGAAAAATATAAAGATAGCCTTGAAATTATTATGCGTGTGTATTTTGAGAAACCACGTACAACTGTGGGCTGGAAAGGTTTAATTAACGATCCGTACTTAAATGATACTTATCGCTTAAATGATGGTTTACGCATTGCACGAAAATTACTTTCTGATATTAATGATTTAGGTGTGCCATCTGCTGGTGAATTTTTAGATATGATCACGCCACAATATGTTGCAGATTTTATGAGCTGGGGCGCAATTGGAGCGCGTACGACTGAATCACAGGTTCACCGTGAGTTAGCTTCTGGTTTATCTTGTGCGGTTGGATTTAAAAATGCAACCAATGGTGGCGTGAAAGTTGCTTTAGATGCAATTGGCGCAGCAGAAGCCCCTCATTATTTCTTATCTGTCACTAAATTTGGTCACTCTGCGATTGTTTCTACAAAAGGCAATGAAGATTGCCATATTATTTTACGTGGCGGAGATAAAGGGCCAAACTTCAATGCTGAAGATGTGGCAAAAGTTTGTGCTGATATTGAGAAATCTGGTCGAATCCCTCATGTAATGATTGATTTCAGCCATGCAAATAGCTGTAAACAATACAAGAAACAAATGGATGTTTGCCAAGACGTATGTCATCAAATCGCATCTGGTTCTAAACAAATCTTTGGTGTAATGGTTGAAAGCCATTTAGTGGAAGGCCGTCAAGATTTAGTTGATGGCAAAGCACAGACTTATGGACAAAGTATTACGGATGCGTGCATTGGATGGGAAGATTCTGAAAGATTATTGCAAGAACTTTCTGATGCAGTGATTGCTAGACGTAAAGCGGCGAGTAATTAATTGAAATATAATCTAGATACTAGATAGAAGTGCGGTTGATTTTCACCGCACTTTTTTATTTACTTTTAACTATGCTGCCCATTTCATTTTATCGCGACGTTTCATTTGATGAATCGTATTGGTTACCGTGCCGACAATAGGTAAATTTGACCAATCTTTTGTATTTATATTTGGTGTAGTGGAATCCAATGCCATGAAAAGGTAATTGCCGCTATGCGCAATAAATTCATAGACATGAAATTCGTTATTTTCTTCTAGCACAACAAGATCACCTGAATAAAGATCGTCATTTTTTTCAACGACTAGCATATCTCCACTTTCAATTCCCCAAGCTAACATATTTGGATTGGTTACATGAATAAAACAAGTTTGCTTTGGACGTTTAATGCAATAAAGATTCAAGTCTAGTTTTTTATTGAATTTAAGGCTGTCATCCATATCACTGAAAAAAGGGAGTGGATTATAAGAAAAATCCATTTCATATTGTGCAGTCAAAGTTTGGTTGTTCATTCTCTTATCTCCTGTTAAATAATATGGATAAATAACCTTTTATCTTGTTTTTTTGTACAGTTAAATTTTACTGGTGTTTCATACAGGGTGTCAATAGGTTAAATAAAAAATTTTTTTATAAGTATGTTTTTAGAAAATATCTAACAAATTTAGAAAAAAGTTCACTTATTGGATAAAAAATAACAAAAAATATTTTCTTTCGATAAGAATTTACGCTATCTTTAATTCCCTTGTAGGTGGATTGGTAACAATCTGAAGTTAAATTTATTAAAAAGAAAGATAAAAGTATGAACACATCTCGTTTATTTCGTCTGTTATTCCAGGGTAATTTAGTAAAAAGAATTGCAACTGGTTTAGTTCTAGGGATCATTATTGCGCTTGTTGGACCTGCACTTGAGGGTGCTTTAGGTTTTAATATTGCGGAAAAAGTAGGCGTTTTAGGTACCATCTTTGTTAAAGCATTGCGTGCTGTTGCGCCAATTTTGATTTTCTTCCTTGTTATGGCTGCGCTTGCAAACCGTAAGATTGGTACGAAAAGCAATATGAAAGAAATCATTGTGCTTTACCTTCTTGGTACATTCTTGGCAGCGATTGTTGCAGTTATTGCGGGTTTCGTATTCCCAACGGAAGTGGTTCTTGCAACCAAAGAAGATGCAAGCTCAGCGCCGCAAGCTGTTGGCCAAGTTTTATTTACCCTTATCTTAAACGTGGTAGATAATCCATTAAATGCGATTTTCAAAGCAAACTTTATTGGTGTATTAGCATGGTCTATCGGTTTAGGTTTGGCGTTACGTCATGCATCTGATGCAACTAAGAACGTATTATCTGATTTCGCTGAAGGCGTATCAAAAATTGTTCACGTTATTATTTCTTTTGCGCCATTTGGTGTATTCGGTTTAGTAGCTGAAACCTTATCTGATAAAGGTTTAGTCGCATTAGGCGGTTATGTGCAATTACTTGCAGTATTAATCGGTACAATGTTATTCACTGCTTTTGTTATTAACCCAGCATTAGTTTATTGGAAAATTCGTCGTAATCCGTACCCATTAGTATGGACTTGTGTACGTGAAAGTGGTGTAACTGCATTCTTCACGCGTAGTTCTGCGGCAAATATCCCAGTGAATATTGAATTAGCAAAACGCTTAAATCTTGATGAAGAAACCTATTCTGTTTCTATTCCATTGGGTGCGAACATCAATATGGCGGGTGCTGCAATCACGATCACAATTTTAACGTTAGCTGCAGTACACACATTAGGTGTGGAAGTATCTTTTGTTAGTGCGATTTTATTAAGTATAGTGGCTTCTCTTTGTGCTTGCGGTGCATCTGGTGTGGCAGGTGGTTCATTATTATTAATCCCATTAGCATGTAGCTTATTTGGTATTTCTGATGATGTAGCAGCACAAATGATCGGTGTTGGTTTTATTATCGGTATTTTACAAGATTCAACTGAAACAGCATTAAACTCATCAACTGACGTATTATTTACTGCGGCAGTATGTATGGAAGAAGAACGTAAAAATGCAGCATAATTATGATGCAAATAAGAGAGCGGGCTATGCCCGCTTTTTTTATGTGATTTTATATGCAAAGTGCGGTCTATTTTGGTAGACTTCTGCCACGTTTTATTTCCCTACAAATAGATAAGAAAAATGAACCACTTAATTATTTTTGCTCATCCTAATTCAGCGCATAGTTTTGGACGATCGATTGCCAATCGTATTGAGCAAATTAGTCAAGAAAATGGTGTAAATGTATTTTTTCGTGATCTCTATGAAATGAATTTCAATCCAATTTTATCTCATGAAGAATTGCAGAATGCGAACAAAGGTATTATTCCGGAAGATATTCAGCAAGAGCATGATTTTATTCTTCAAGCGGATTTAATTACGTTGGTTTATCCCCTTTGGTGGATGGGATTTCCATCAATTTTGAAAGGCTATTTAGATCGCGTATTAAGTCACGGTTTTGCCTATAAAACGGAAAACGGCGAATCGGTTGGATTGCTCAAAAATAAGCAAATGCAGCAATTTATTACTATTGGTAGCAATCTCGATAAATATAAAGAATTTGGAGTGGATAAATCGCTTAATCATTGTTTAATTAATGGATTATTTAATTACTGTGGCATTGAAAATGTCGAGTTTGAATTGTTTGGTGATATTCATTTAATTGATGATGGGGCGCGTAAAGCAATGATTGAACTTGCTGCTCAAAAAACAAAAGAAAAATTGACCGCACTTTTAAAGGAAAAAGCGTAATGTCTGAAAAACAAATTAATAATTTTTCATTAATTAGTCGATTATTCGGTAATCTTTTTTATCGTTCTCCTACCGATGAAGTACTTGCAGGCGCGTTTGCTTGGTTACAACAAAAAGGGTTGAGTCAAGTTTGGGCGTTAGATACTGATAAAGAAAGTGAATTAGCGCTGAATAGCTTACAAGCTAAGATTGATCTCGATCTATTGAACCAAGAGTATCAAAAATTATTTGGTACCCATGGTAAAGTCATGACCTCTATTTCAGCTTATGGCATTGATGTTGAAGAATTTATGAATTTTCGCCTTGTACGTAATATGCCAGAGGTGGAAAGTGCGGATCATTTTGCTTTATTATTGCTTACAGCCTCTTGGCTTGAAGATAATTCGGATTCTTTAGTGGCTCAACAAGAATTCTTTGAAACCTTTTTATTGCCTTGTGCAGCGAAGTTTTTAACTCAAGTAGAAAATCAAGCAACTTTGCCTTTTTATCGTGCATTAGCCCTTCTTACACGAGAAATATTGGCAGCAATGGCGGATGAATTGGAAGAAGAATAGGCAATATCTTGCTTTCCTCTAAGTCTTGAGGAAAGCAAGAAATATTTTATAGATAGGTTACAAAATCTTTTGTATCGATAACACGGCATTCACGTTCTGCTTTCTCCATGCCTGTGCCAATCATGACTAACGCAATCACACGATCTTGTTCACGGCATCCGAAAGCTTCTCGTAATGCAGTGCCATTAACCCATTTCCCTGAAATCCACACATTATCAAATCCTTGTGCTTGTGCAGCTAGTTGTAATCCATAAGTTGCACAGCCTGCACTCAACATTTGTTCCCATCCAGGTACTTTAGCGATAGTTGGATCGATTTTTACTACCACACCAATGACCATAGGTGCCCGATGTGCTAAATATTCGGCTTTCTTTAATTTTTCTTCACCCAAATCAAATTCCACAACTGATGATTTGAGTAGCGTTTCCAATTTATTTAATCCATCATTTTCCATTACAACAAAATGATAAGGATGTAATTTCCCATGATCTGGTGCGTGCATTGCTGCTTGGAGAATAAGTTCAAGTTGTTCAGTATTAGGCGCAGGTGCGGTCAATTTTTTGTTTGATTTTCTTGTTGTTAAAAGAGTTAACGCATCCATTTTATTATCTCCTATAAGTAAAAGTGCGGTGGATTATAGCATAGTTTTTGACAAGGCTTTGTGATACGCTAGCGTAAATTTTTTAAAGGTAATTCGTATGTTTCGAGTATTAAAATTATGTTGGAAAGCGCTGTGTTTCATTCGTGATCTCGTGATGAATGTGGTGTTTCTAGGTTTTGTCCTATTGCTAATGGCGATTATTAGCTTTTCAAGTGGTGGAAAAAAATCTACAACATTAACAGAGGAAGGCGCATTATTACTGAATTTAGATGGCTATCTATCGGACAACCGAGATGAAACACTTCGTTGGCAAGATGCATTAAGCGAATTGAATGGTGAGCACGTTCCTAGAAAAATTTCGACGTTTGATGTGGCATTTGCCATTAAACAAGCGGAAGATGATCCTAAAATTAAAGGATTAGTGATTGATCTTAATTATTTTGAAGGGGCAGATTTACCCGCATTAGATTTTATTGGTGACGCTATCAGTCACTTTAAAGATGCAGGAAAACCAGTGATCGCCTATGCAGATAATTATTCACAAGGACAATATTATTTAGCGAGCTTTGCTGATGAAATTTATTTAAATTCAATTGGAAGCGTCGATATTCACGGTTTATCGCAAGAGAATTTGTATTTCAAAGAAATGCTCGACAAATTAGCGGTTACACCACATATTTTCCGCGTAGGGACTTATAAATCAGCGGTTGAGCCATTTTTACGCAACGATATGTCGGCTGAGGCAAAAGCAAATATGCAGCGTTGGTTAGGTGAAATGTGGAATAATTATGTTTTATCTGTCAGCGAAAATCGCAAGATTAAGAAAGATAATGTTTTGCCGAATTCGAAACAATATTTATCGGATATTAAAGCATTAAAAGGCAATAGTACCGCTTATGCCCAACAACGTGGATTAGTAACCGATGTTGTAACTCGTTTAGATTTAGATAAAAAACTCACCTCACTTTTTGGTAAAGGGAGTGACGGGAAAGCGAATCTGATTGAACTTGATGATTATTTGACTCAACTGCCAGATCGTTTAGAACATTACAATGTACCGAATAAAATTGCAGTCGTGAATGTTGAGGGGACGATTATCGATGGTGAAAATGATGAAGAAAATGCAGGTGGTGATACCATTGCACGAATTCTCCGTAAAGCTCACGATGATAACTCAGTAAAGGCCGTTGTTTTACGCGTCAACTCACCGGGCGGTAGTGCTTTTGCTTCTGAAATTATTCGTCAAGAAACAGAAAACTTACAGAAAATCGGTAAGCCTGTTATCGTATCTATGGGCGAAATGGCTGCGTCTGGCGGTTATTGGATTTCATCCACTGCGGATTATATTATTGCCGATGCAAACACTATTACGGGCTCTATCGGTATTTTCGCGATGTTCCCAACTTTTGAAAATAGCATTAAGAAAATAGGCGTGAATGCTGATGGTGTTTCAACCACTGAATTAGCTAATACATCCGCGTTTTCTCCGTTAGCAAAACCAGTGCAAGATATTTATCAGACAGAAATTGAGCATGGTTATGACAGATTTTTAGAAATTGTCAGCAAAGGTCGCCAGCTTTCTAAAACACAAGTAGATAAACTTGCTCAAGGTCAGGTTTGGTTAGGCAGTGATGCCTTCCAAAATGGTTTGGTGGATGAGATTGGTTCTTTTAATGACGCAGTCAATAAAGCAGAGCAATTAGTGAATCAACGCCAAGATACTGCCGTACAAGATTTTAGTGTGGAATGGTTTACAGATGATAACGTTAGTTTAATTAGCACCTTATTGCGCGATACTAAAAAAGGGGCGCAAGAACAGTTAGTTAAATGGCTTGGTCTGCCAGCTCCAATTCAAAAATTACAAAAAGAATTGAATGTATTAACTAAATTTAATGATCCTAAAGGTCAATATTTGTATTGTTTAAATTGCGGGAAGGTTAAGTAATAATTGAAAAAGGGCAGAATTAAATCTGCCCTTTCGCTTATAAAATATACGCTTCTTGAATATGGTGTGGCTTTTGCTCTTCTTCTGGTGGAAGTTTCATATACTCTCCATAATATTGCGTTAAGTGTTCGTGATATCCATTCATTACTTGAAATTGTCGCCCCTCAAATTCTTTATAAATAACGTGATTAAAATATTCCTTCGGCATATAAGATTTTTGCCATCCTCCGCAATCGTCATAATCAGATAATACAAGACCAATATAATCGCATTGTTTTATCGGATATGTTATTTGAAATTGCTCTAGATTTTTTTGCATTTTGGAAAATATTAAATGGCTCAATTTATTAAGTATTGCTTTCCATAAGGTATTTTCTTTTTCTCTTAACCATCTTTTCTTGCAAGAATAGAAACGACGATGAGTTCTTCTATATTTTTTCATAAAAGAGCAGATGATCTTTGGATCATTTGGCACCCCATCATAGATGAATATATCTATAAACATTGAGCTTTTTTTTCCGTCAATTTCGGTTATTTGAGTACGACAATCAAAGATTTTTGCCATTTCTCCAGTCTTTTGAGCAAGGATGTCTTCTGCTGTTTCCATATTGTAGTATTCGTGAGTTTCTTGAAACCAAACATCAACGAACCTTTGATATTCATCACGGTGCATATAAACATCAATGTCATCATCCCAAGGGATAAAACCTTTGTGGCGTATTGCGCCTATTAATGTTCCACCACCGAGAGAATAGCTGATTTTATATTGTTCACACAGTGCGTGGAAATAATCTAATATGTCTAGACAAACGAGTTGTTGTTCTCTAAGTGTCAATTTTTTCATTATTTTTCCTTGTTTGGTGTCAATTTTTGTAAAATGTGGTGATAGTCATCAAGGTTATCCATTTCAAATATATCATCACTGTTAAGTTGTTCCGTATAGATATTCAATTTCTCTATATATTTCATTGGAATTGTGTCCCAATAAAGTTTTGGATTTTTTAACCGCACTTCATTTAAGTAATTTTTGATTAAATTTAGAATGGTATTGCAATCCTGTGTGGTCCAGTATGATATTCCTGACAAACTGGGTTGATTTAGTGAACCAATATCAATGCGTATTACTTGCCCATTACTATTTAAAATCGGTAGCCACTCATTATGCGTTTTAGAACGGATAACCGTGAAATATTTGCTGTGTGATGGCTTAGTTAGAAAAATATTTCGATTAAGTACAACATCCGCATCAATAACATAACAATCATTAAAGAAGTCTTGAGCTAGTGAAAAGGAATAAATACTATTGTATTCTCTATATTTTTCATTATGAATTAGAGTGCAACTATATTTTTCTTGTAGATAATTGAATTGTTCGTGTAAATACCCTGTAACAATGACAATATTGTCGATATTTGCTTGACGTAGAAAAGTGAGTATCCTTTCTAAGTTAGGTGTTCCATGAATATCTAATAGCGCTTTATGAGTGGTTTGTGTGATTTCTTTAAATCGGCTGCCTAGGCCTGCTGCTAAAATGATTGCATTCATTTTTGTTCCCCTTTGTAATAAAGTGTAATGATCACTCCTGCACTTAATAATAAGGTGAGTAGTAAGGTAATGGGCTTAATTGGCTGTTTATAGAGCAGATAACCAAGTCCAATTGCCCATACAGAATATGTGATATTTAATGCCATTGCTTTGATTGGCTTTAACAGATAAATCGTTTGGTAATAGCAGCAGTAAGATAATGCACCAAAGATTATTACACCAGCAATTTGTACATAATTAAAACTAAGTATATCTAGTGAGAAATCTTTCAAGGAAAGAATAAATAGAATCAATAAATAACCAATAGTTGAACCACATAGTCTTAAAAAATACACTTGAAGTCCAGAGAGAGAACGCATTGTATAGGAGGATATCACTATTTCAGATGACCACCCCAATATACAAATTATTAAAAAAATAAAACCGATAGTATTAAAGGTTATTTCTTGTCCTACTTCAATAGCAAGCAACGAAGAAGAAATAATAGCCAAGGCGAATCCGAATTGGGCTGTTTTGCTAATTTTTTCTTTTAGAATCCAATAAGACATCAGTGCTGCTAAAACTGGGAATAGAGAAGAAAGCGGCGCAGCATAATATATCGTTAAATAATGAATGCTTAATAAATATGCCGACATCCCCAATGGTCCGCCTAATACTCCCGATAATACGGGGGACCAAAAAATCTTTTGAAAATTAACCGCTCTTTTTCTCCACAATGTTATGCCTATTGCAAATAGTGAAAAAAAATCAATTAAAAAGAGTAACGAAATTACTTTTCCCAGTGCAGAGAATCCACTTAATGGTAATTCGTTATACATCAGTCCTGATAATGCCCAAAATATAGCGGATAGTATGCCAAATAGATAACCATGCATCATGGCAATTCCTCTAAAAGTTTAAATGCTGCGTCCAATCGTTTTAATGCATAATCGCCAAAATCCTCACCATGTTCTTCTTTTACTTTTGTCCATAAAAACCATAGTACATTTTGGCAAAAACGATGGATTTTTAATCGGTTATGGGCTGTTTGAAGTTCTGTTGAATTGTATTTATTTGTATGATTGCAATAGAGTTCTAATAGAAAATCAGCAGCTTCTATTGATAAATTACCTTCCTCAATAATCGTCGCTATATCAAATAACGGATCATTTAAGCCTGAATATTCCCAGTCGATAAAAAATAACTGGTCGTCTTGCAATAGCATATTTTCAGGGACTAAATCATTATGACATGGACGTAAAATTAAGCCCTTATTGATATTTTCAAACTGCCAGAATACGGTTGAAAGTTTATCCATTCTAGGATCTGCTTGAAAAAAAGCAGATTTGTTTTCTAACAATGAAAAATACTGGCGAAACTCATCAAATACACTAAACACATTGCGGAAAATAAATTCACTATTGTGTAAACGATATAAATTATTCGCAACTTGAGACAAACAACTTTGTTCGTTTAATTGCGTTTGACTTAAAGGCTTGCTATTTTCTAAATAACGAGTCAGTTTTACCCCACTTTTTGCATCCAATACGGGAGTTTCTACATTTAAACCAGCACGATATGCCTGTGCATTATTGAATGCCTCATATTCACGATTAATAAGTGATAAATTAACGGCATTAGGGATTCGCAATACAAACTTCATCCCTGAAATATCAAGTAGAACATTTTGATTGGTCATTCCCCCAATATAAGAAAAAGGAATGGAATGTTGATTAAGAAAATCAAACAGTTTTTCTGGTTTATAGCAAGTTTTAACAAATTCTATAATTTTATTGATTGATTGATTGATTGATTGATTGATTGATTGCATGGCATTTTTGTATTCATTCTTATATTTACGTTTTATTTAATTTTAACACTTCAAAGTTCTTTTTGTAAGATATTGAATCTTATCAATTTATTCAACTTTCGAACCTTTCAACCACTTTCTCACCCAAGCTCGGTTAGCTGAAAGATTATGTAATATAGCTTCGCTTATTGGTAATGGCTCGCCATAAATGATTGAAGCTAAGGTTTCACCTAAGAGTGGGGCGGAGGTAAGCCCACGAGAACCTAAGGCTGCCGTTAAGAAAAGATTCTGAAAATGGGCCGCACTTTGAATAGGTTGTTTACGGCGGCGGAGGTTGAATAAATTGTAATAATCCGCTTGTTGCTGTTCAAAATGGGGTACGTTTCCAACCATTGGGGCAAGATCTCTTACAGAGCAGCGGATGCCTACACGAGCGAGATTACCTGATGTATCCACATCTTGAGTCCAAGGTTGGACGATATTTTGTTGGAGTTTTTGTTGATTTTCTTGTTGTTCTTGTTCGCTAAAATGGCGATCAACATTATCACGAACATGGCTTGCGCCAATGCAATGTGAGGTTCTTAATTGATCGGCTGGGGTGAGATAGCCATCATAACAAAGCACAGATTTCAGTTTGAGTAAATTTTCTGATGTTGGAATTTGGCTGACTTGCCCTCGGATAGGGTAGAGCGGTAGCTTTTCTGTTTGAACAAAATCAGTAATTTTATATCCATTCGCAAGAATGACGACTTCATGGCAGTATTTTTGACCTTGCGTATTTTCTAGTTCCCAACCTTTTTCTTGTTGAGATAGTGCGGAAATTTTTTGTGAGGTTTTAATAACGATACCCTGCTTTTCAAGAAATGAAAAGGCATTTTGAACAAATTGTCTTGGTGCAAGCCAAGCCCCTTGTTTAATCCAACCGCCTTCGCAATTAAGTGGTAATCCCACTTTTTCACTGAGTTGTTCAGCATTCAGCATTTGAAAGATTTCGTTCGGTAAACCAAGTTGAGAAATTTTTGTTAATTTAAGCGCACTTTTTTCGTTGTAAGCACATAGTGCCACGCCACAAAATTCGTGCTCAAACTCTATGTTTTGTTCGATTGCCCAATCAAGTAATTGGCGACCGTAACTGAACGCGTGCAGGTAAAAATCAACGGTGATCCCATTATCATCGCTAAGTTGCGGATAAAACGCGCCTTGTTTATTGCCTGAGGCATTGAGTACGAGCGCGTCATCCTCACAATAAATGGTAACCTTTGCCTCTCGTTTAACTAAGGAAATGGCAGCATAAAGAGAAGCAATACCACCGCCGATAATAGCGACATCTTGTTTTTCCATTTTCGCAGGCTGAGCAAGATACCAAGGTGTCGAAAGTGCGGTCGATTTTGATTGTATTTTTATCCCACTTAAACATTCTCGCTTTTTGCCGAAGCCTTTACGTTTTGTCACATTAAAGCCTGCGGATTCAAGTCCTTTTCTGACAGCACTTGCTGCGGTGAAGGTGGCAAAAGAACCATTGGGTTTCGTGAAACGAAACATCAAGTTATAGAGATCATCATTCCACATTTCAGGATTTTTGCTTGGTGCAAAGCCATCTAAAAACCAAGCATCAATACGTTCATTCATATAATCGCCAAGTTGTGGCAAGTTTTCTGATACATCACCAAGCCATAAATCTAACGTGGTCTCTTCAAAATGAATACGATGACAACCTAGAATCAATGAAGGCCAATAACCTTGCAAATGAGTGCTTAAATCTTCAAATTGCGGATAGGCAAGATGCGCTTGTGAAAGTGCGGTGATTTTTAGTGGATATTTTTCAAAGGAAATAAAATTAAGGCGTTTTAAAGGATGATTCTCGTGTTGCTGGCGAAATTCACGGAACAATTTGGTTGCCGCAAAGAAATTTAATCCTGTACCAAATCCTGTTTCGGCGATGACAAAATTAGCCTTGTTGTGGCTTATCCAACGTTCCAAAAGTTGATTACCTTGTAGAAAAACATAATCTGTTTCTGCCAATCCATTTTCGTTAGAAAAATAGACATCATCGAATTGATCTGAGACGGGAATATGGTTTTGATTGAAGTGAATCTCAGCATGTTGGACGCTAAAGGTCATTTTTTATTCCTTCCTAGCCTAATGAAATTTGCGTATAATAACGCGATTTTCTAAACTGGTCGAACAAATGAATTATTGCTTGAAATATTTTTATTTCGTAGTAATTTTGAGCCGTTATTTTTACATATAAAACAATAAGGAAGAAGCAATGAGAAGAGCTGTAATTACAGGCTTTGGGATTATTTCAAGTATCGGTAACAACAAAGAAGAAGTATTGGCTTCATTAAAAGCAGGAAAATCAGGTATTGAAGTTGTGCCTGAATTTGTGGAAATGAATATGCGTAGCCATGTTGCCGGAACAATCAAATTAAACCCAAGCGAGCACATTGATCGTAAAGTGTTCCGTTTTATGGGTGATGCAGCGGCTTATGCTTATCTTTCTATGCGTGAAGCGATTGAGGATTCTGGCTTAACAGAAGACCAAGTTTCTAATGATCGTACTGGTTTAGTGATTGGCGCAGGTACAGGGTCTGCACATAATCAATTAGTGGCGTGTGATGCGGTACGTGGCCCTCGCGGTGTAAAAGCGATTGGTCCTTATGCTGTAACGAAAACCATGGCATCAAGTGTTTCAGCTTGTTTAGCTACACCTTATAAAATTCGTGGTGTGAACTATTCAATCAGTTCAGCTTGTGCAACTTCTGCACATTGTATTGGTCATGCGGTTGAGTTAATTCAATTAGGCAAACAAGATGTTGTTTTTGCTGGTGGTGCAGAAGAATTATCTTGGGAATGTGCAACTGAGTTTGATGCAATGGGTGCAGTTTCAACTAAATACAATGACACGCCAGAAAAAGCATCGCGTGCTTATGATGCAAACCGTGACGGCTTCGTGATTGCTGGTGGTGGTGCAGTTGTAGTTGTGGAAGAATTAGAACATGCACTTGCTCGCGGTGCAAAAATCTACGCTGAAATTGTAGGTTATGGCGCAACTTCTGATGGTTACGATATGGTTGCACCAAGTGGAGAAGGCGCAGAGCGTTGTATGAAACAAGCAATGGCAACGGTAGATACGCCAATTGATTATATTAACGTACACGGTACATCTACACCCGTAGGTGACGTGAAAGAATTAGGTGCGATCAAAAATGTATTTGGTGATAAAATACCAGCGATTTCTTCAACTAAATCAATGACCGGTCACTCTTTAGGTGCGGCAGGTGCACACGAAGCAATTTACACGTTATTAATGTTAGATAATGATTTTATTGCACCAAGTATTAATATCGAAACCTTAGATGAGGCCGCTGAAGGTTGCAATATCGTTACTGAGACGAAAGAAAATGCAGGATTACAAACTGTCATGTCAAATAGTTTTGGTTTTGGTGGTACAAATGCGACATTAATTTTTAAACGTTATAACGGTTAAAATTCTTCTATGAAAAAAGCCACTTTCGATTGAAAGTGGCTTTTTTGTAAATTAAAAAGAAAAATTAAGCAACAATACCAAATTGTTCTTTCATTAATGCTTCAAAGTCAGTGCAACCACCGATTGGTTTTTCATCAATAAAGATTTGTGGTACGGTTTCTACTGGTTTACCAACAGATTTTGATAAATCTTCTTTAGTAATACCTTCTGCGTGAATATCCACATAACGATAGTCAAAATCAGCAACTTCGCCTTTTAATTTTTCAGCAAGGTTTTTTGCACGCACACAGTAAGGGCAGCCAGGACGACCAAAAATAACAACGAACATAAGATTTCCTTTTTTGAGTTAAAAATTCCAGGCAATTCTACCTGATTTTTATCGTCTACATAAAGTGTTTTTATTCGTGTAATATACGGAACATCGTAGACAATGAGTTAAATATTATGAAATTACTAATGCTTTGCCGCGAACCTCGTCTTTACAGTTGCCAACGCTTAAAAGAAGCGGCTAAACGTCAAGGGCATGAGATGGATATTTTAGATCCGAATAGATGTTTCTTAAAACTCTCACAAAATCCACCGCACTTTCAGATTTTTTATCAAGAAAATTCCGAGTCGAAACCTTATTTATTACCTGATTATGATGCTGTTTTGCCTCGATTTGGCACAACAAGTACGCAAATGGGATGCTCAGTCTTACAGCATTTTGAAGGCAAAGGGACTTTTTGTTTGAATTCATCTCAGGCATTTTTAAATGCACGTGATAAATGGAAAAGTTTGCAACTTTTGCTGAATGCTGGTGTTTCTATTCCCAATTCACTTTTAAGCGGCGGTGAAGTGCAAGCTCAGGCGGCGGTACCTCACATCAGTTCGCCGACAATTTTAAAAACGCTAAATGGTTCACAAGGAATTGGGGTGATTTTAGCTGAAAAGCCACAAAGTGCGGTGAGCATTATGGAAGCTTTTAAACAAACCAATATATCTATGTTGCAGCAAGATTTTATCGAAGAAGCGGGCAACGCGGATATTCGTTGTTTTGTGATTGGTGATCAAGTCGTGGCAACGATGCAGAGAATTGGACAAGATGGTGAGTTTCGGGCAAATTGTCATCGTGGCGGAAAAACCGAAAAAATTATCCTAAGCGATGACGAGAAACAGATAGCCATTCAAGCAACAAAAGCTATCGGTTTAGATATAGCTGGTGTGGATTTAATTTGTTCAAAAAATGGATTATTGGTTTTAGAGGTAAATGCAAGTCCAGGCTTGGAAATGATTGAAAAAACAAGCGGGGTTGATATTGCGTTACAGATGATAAATTATGTTGAAAAGAAGATTCATTTGAATAAGAAAAATAAATAAAATTTGATATTTTTATAGCCTTATTATTCATACCAATTTTTATACACCTCTTCTAATGACCTCACTATCAAAAGTGCGGTCATTTTTCTTTGAGTTTTCTCAGAATATTAAAAAATTATCTAAAACCTGTTTTATATCAAAAAATCCACAGAATTTATAAGCCTATGTTCTTTATTTAGGCGTATTATATTACTCGGAATGAGTATTCATTCTGGTTATCTAAAATAAGGACATTACTATGGCAATTAAAAAAGTGATTACTGTCTGTCCGTATTGCGCTTCAGGTTGTAAGATCAATCTATTGGTTGAGAACAACAAAATTGTGGGTGCTGAAGGTGCAAACGGTAAAACAAACGAACGAGAGCTTTGCCTGAAAGGATATTATGGCTGGGATTTCGTGCATGACACAAAAATCCTCACTCCTCGCCTAACTCAACCGATGATTCGCTACAAACGTGGCGAGCCGTTCACGCCAGTGAGCTGGGAAGAGGCTATTTCCTATTCTGCAAAACGTTTACAAGAAATTAGAGAAAAATATGGCAACGAGTCAATTATGGTAACGGGTTCTTCTCGTGGACCAGGTAACGAAGTGAATTTCGTTATGCAAAAATTTGCTCGTGCGGTATTAGGCAATAACAACATTGACTGTTGTGCACGTGTCTGACATGGCCCATCTGTAGCAGGTCTGCTCAAATCAGTGGGTAATGGCGCGATGTCCAACTCAATCGTTGAGATTGAAGACACTAAATGTGTGTTTATCTTTGGCTATAATGCCTCAACGTCTCACCCTATTGTAGCGCGTCGTATTAACCACGCTAAAGCAAAAGGGGCGAAGATTATTGTTTGTGACCCTCGTAAAATTGAAACCGCTCGTATTGCTGACATTTATGCGCCACTTGCTAACGGCAGTAACGTCGCATTTTTGAATGCAATGATGAACGTGATTCTTGAAGAAGGATTACAAGATCAAAAATTCATTGATGAACATACCGAAAATTTCGATGCGTTCTATGAAACTGTAAAAGCTTATACACCTGAATCAACTCAACATATCACTGGCGTTGAGCCTGAAATGTTGAGAGAAATTGCCCGCACTTATGCGAAAGCAGAAACTGCGACAATTCTCTGGGGTATGGGGGTATGTCAGTTCCGTCAAGGTGTGGAAACTGTACGTGCGTTGGCAAGCTTGGCAATGCTTACTGGTAACTTAGGTAAACCAAATGTTGGTGTAAACCCTGTGCGTGGGCAAAACAACGTACAAGGCGCATGTGACATGGGGGCTTTATATAATACTTTACCTGGTTATCAAAGCTATGCGGATCCAGAAATCAACGCTAAATTTGCGAAAGCATGGGGCGTGCCGTCTATTCCAACCAAACCAGGTGTACCATTGAGTGAAGTGCCACATGCAGTGGCAGAAGGTAAACTCAAAGCATTCTATATTATGGGTGAAGATACTTTACAAACTGAACCTGATTTGAATGCAATGAAACAAACCTTTAAAGATCTTGAGTTTATTATTGTTCAAGATATCTTTATGACTCAAACTGCAGCGGAAGCAGATGTGATTTTACCAGCAACATCTTGCGCAGAACACGAAGGTGTTTATAGTGCGGCTGACCGTGGTTTCCAACGTTTCTATAAAGCGGTGGATCCTGTTGGTGATGTGAAAGACGACTGGGAAATCATCAGCCTTATGGCACAAGCTTTGGGTTATCCAATGCATTACAACAACACCAAAGAAATTTGGGATGAGTTGCGTGAGCTTTGCCCAATTTATAAAGGTGCAACTTACGAAAAAATGGAAGGTTTGGGTTATATTCAATGGCCATGTACAGATGAAGGCCCTGAAGATCAAGGCACTACATACTTATATGAAGGTCAAATCTTCGACCGTCCAAATGGTAAAGCTGAATTCTTTGCTTGCGATTGGGAACCACCAATGGAAGAAGTTTCTGAAGAATATCCATTAGTCCTTTCTACCGTGCGTGAAGTTGGTCACTATTCTTGCCGTTCAATGACGGGTAACTGCCGTGCACTTGCTGCATTGGCTGATGAGCCAGGATTTGTTCAAATGAACGACCAAGATGCGAAAGCTTTAGGCATTAAGAATAATGAGCTTGTGTGGATTTCTTCATCTCGTGGTAAAGTTATATCTCGTGCTGATGTAAGTTCTCGTACTAACAAAGGTGCGTGTTATATGACTTACCAATGGTGGATCGGAAAATGTAACGAACTCACTGCTGAACATTTAAATCCGGGATCTCGTACTCCGGAATATAAATACAGCGCGGTGCGTATCGAAAAAATTGAAGATCAACGTTGGGCTGAGCACTATGTTGTCACTGAATATACTAAGCTCAAATCTCGTTTAAAAGAAACCGCACTTGTGGCTTAATATAATATTTATCATGATGAGGACAGGCTTCATGCCTGTCCTTTTTTATGTCTAATGAAATATTATATAGGTAAGAATATTAGAAATGTTAAAAAGAGCGGTTTATTCAAAGGCAATTTCTTTAATACGTAATTCATCACCACTTTGTCGTTGCAAGTGTATGCTGCCGCAATTTGGACAAGAATCATGATGAGCTTGTATCTCAACTAATTTTTGGCACTGCCAACACCAGGCTTGTGCTGCTATAGGAATGAGATGAAGTTTGCAGCCTTCAGCAGCCGTACCTTGAAAGGTTATGTCAAAACAAAATTCTAATGCGTCAGGTTCTACACAAGAGAGTGCGCCAATTTCTAGCCAAAGATCCGTGACTTTTTTTATATCGTGACTTTTACATTGTTGTTCTACTATTTCCAGCATATTTTGACAAAGAGACAATTCGTGCATAGTTTTTCCTTTTGTTTTTCTTCCTTAAAATAAATGCCTTTATCAATTCAAGATAAAGGCATTTCTCTAAAAAACATTGTCAATTTCAACCGCACTTTACGCGAGCATATTTACAACTGCAAATGAAACTTTTAATAGCGCAGCGTTGATTAAGTCGATAAAGAATGCACCGACCATTGGAACGATTAAAAATGCTTTGTGTGATGGCCCAAAACGGCTGGTAATGGCTTGCATATTTGCAACGGCTGTTGGTGTTGCACCTAAACCGAAGCCACAGTGACCAGAGCTTAATACAACCGCATCATAATCTTTACCCATTGCGCGATAAGTAACATAGATAGCAAATAGCGCCATAAAGACAACTTGTACTGCAAGGATGATTAATACATCTACCGCTAAGCCTGCAAGTTCCCAAAGTTTTAATGACATTAAGGCAATAGCCAAGAAGATAGATAAACCTACGCTACCCAATACATCAATAGCAGATTCAGCCACTTGGAAACGGAAAATGTTGGTTAAAATATTGCGGATAATTACACCGGTAAATAAACACCATACGAATGTTGGTAATTGGAATGCGGTGCCTTTTGTTTGAGCATCTAAATATTGGCCGATAAGCAAACAGATAGACATCATTGCAATAGTTTCAATCAAAGAGCGTGAAGTAATTTTACGTTTGTAAGTTGGATGTTCAAAAGCCTCTTGGATATCATCTACTTCATCATTTTCAGGATTTTCACCTTGTTTTTGACGATTTAATAAGAAACGAGCAACAGGACCACCGATGATACCACCAAAGACTAAACCAAAGGTTGCACATGCCATCGCGATTTCAGTAGCACCTTGTAAATTGAATTGATGAACGAATGTATCAGCCCATGCTGCACCAGTACCATGACCGCCAGTTAATGTGACAGAACCTGCTAATAAACCGTATGCTGGGTGGATACCTAATGCTAATGAACCTGCGATACCGATGATATTTTGGCAAATAATTAGCAAACCAGCGACGAATAAAAATACGATAAGTGGTTTTCCACCTTTAATTAAACGGGAAAAGTTTGCACTTAAACCAATGGAAGTGAAGAACACTAACATCATGGTAGTTTGCAAATTCTTATCGAAGTTAAAGGATGTCCCGTCAACTTTATTCCAAATTAAAAGAGCAATGGCAACAATAAAACCACCAACAACTGGCTCAGGAATGTTGAAGGTTTTTAAGATGCTGATTCGTTTAACGAGAAAATAACCCAAGAGCAAGACTAAGCTTGCTAGTGCAAGGGTTTCATACGTGCTAAATGTATGACTCATAAATTGGATCTCCCTATGTTGTGTTTAAATTATGTGTTGTGTTGCGGTTCGATTACCACTATTTCAACATTGGTATGTAATCCACGTGGTAATGTCGAACCTTTTCTGCCTCGTTCAGCACGGAACTTCTGCAGATCCTCCGGTTTTAATACAATTTTTCGTTTTCCGGAATGAAATTCAAGACTTGCTTGATCTGAAATGAGCAATAATTTCACTAACAATTCACTGCGCTCTTTTGCATTTGCTGCAGGAATTGTCACAATTTTATTGCCTTTGCCTTTTGATAATGCCGGTAAATCTTTTGCCGGGAAAATTAACATTCTGCCAGCGGATGTCATAGCGACAACAAGTGCGGTGGCATTCGCCAGCGTCTTAGGCTCCATCACTTTGGCATTTTCCGGTAAAGAAATCAAGGTTTTTCCTGCTTTATTACGTGCAATTAAATCTTCAAATTTACAAATAAAACCATAACCCGCATCAGAAGCCATCAATAATTCTTGCTGTTCGCTGGCCATTACGACATATTCAATGGTCGCACCAGCTGGTAAATTTAGTTTACCTGTGAGAGGTTCACCTTGAGAACGTGCGGAAGGCAATGAAAGTGGATCGAGCGCATAACTCCGCCCTGTACTATCAATGAATACAACGGCTTGATTACTCTTACCACAAGCGTGAGCTCGATAATTATCACCCGCTTTGTAGCTCAATGATTTAGGATCGATATCGTGTCCTTTAGCACAACGTACCCAGCCCATTTCTGATAAGATGACAGTAACAGGCTCTGCTGGCGTCATATCACTTTCAGAGATCATTTTGGCTTCTTCACGTTCGACCAGTTGAGACATACGTGGACTTACATATTTTTTCGCATCTTCTTGAATTTCTTTTTTGATAAGCGTATTCAAACGGCGTTCCGAT
Organism: Haemophilus sp. oral taxon 851 str. F0397; assembly: GCF_000242295.1. Taxonomy (NCBI): domain Bacteria; kingdom Pseudomonadati; phylum Pseudomonadota; class Gammaproteobacteria; order Pasteurellales; family Pasteurellaceae; genus Haemophilus; species Haemophilus sp. oral taxon 851. The sequence goes on along the minus strand of NZ_JH591079.1, from coordinate 137,758 downwards.
CCTAAAATTGCTTCTAAATTTAACCGCTCTTTTTCAAGTTCATCTTGTTCAGCTTTGAGTTGGTTTTCTTCTAATTTCGCTAAATGACGTAAGCGTAAATTTAAAATTGCATCGGCTTGTTCATCGCTTAAATTAAAGCGTGCCATAAGCTCTGCTTTTGGATCATCTTCATGACGTATAATTTCAATAACCTCATCAATATTTAAAAAGGCTATCATTAAACCTTCTAAAATATGCAAGCGAGAGAGTACTTTATCTAAGCGATATTGAAGGCGACGAGTTACGGTTGTACGACGGAAGGCAAGCCATTCATTTAAGATTTCTAATAAGCCTTTTACCGCAGGTTTATGATCAAGCCCGATCATATTCATATTTACACGGTAGCTTTTTTCAAGATCTGTAGTCGCAAATAAGTGTGCCATTAATGCATCGGTATCGACGCGATTTGAGCGAGGAACTAGCACAATCCGAATTGGATTTTCGTGATCCGCTTCATCACGAATATCTTCTAGCATTGGCAGTTTTTTTGCCGTCATTTGTTCGGCTATTTGGGCAATAATTTTGGATGGCGAAGATTGATGCGGAAGTGCTGAGATAATAATTTCACCGTCTTCTTTTTTCCAAGTTGCACGCATTTTTATTGAGCCACGACCTTGCTCATAAATTTTACAAATTTCTGATTTGGGCGAAATAATTTCCGCTTCTGTTGGAAAATCTGGACCTTGAACAATTTTAAGTACATCATCTAATCCCGCTTTCGGATTATCTAGCAACATTACTGCCGCATCAGCAATTTCGTTAATATTGTGTGGTGGAATATCTGTCGCCATACCCACTGCAATACCTGTTGTGCCGTTCAATAAAATATGAGGTAAACGAGCAGGTAAATATTGTGGTTCAGCCAAGGTTCCATCAAAGTTTGGTTGATAATCTACCGTTCCTTGTCCGAGTTCACTCAGCAAGATTTCAGAGATTTTAGATAGGCGCGATTCCGTATAACGCATGGCTGCGAAGGATTTTGGATCATCTGGTGCCCCCCAGTTACCTTGACCATCTACAAGTGGATAACGATAAGAGAAGGGTTGTGCCATTAACACCATCGCTTCATAACAAGCACTGTCGCCATGTGGATGGAATTTACCGAGTACATCACCGACGGTACGGGCAGATTTTTTGTATTTTGCCGTAGCGTTTAAGCCAAGTTCAGACATCGCATACACGATACGGCGTTGAACGGGTTTTAAACCATCGCCGATAAAAGGCAACGCACGATCCATGATGACATACATGGAATAGTTGAGATAAGCCCTTTCGGTGAAGGTACGTAGAGGCATTTGTTCAATGCCTTCATAATTGATATTTGTCATTTTGGTTTCTGTTAATTGAATATATTCTTAATTTATTAAAATTCGGATTTGCTGAGATTAATTTAGTCTAAACAGATAAATCAACCTGATCGCCTTTCGCTTGTAACCAATTTTTACGGTCTTCGGAACGTTTTTTCGCTAATAACATATCCATGAGTTCTAATGTATTCGCGCCTTGGTTTTCCTCTAAATCATAAGTTAATTGAACAAGGCGACGAGTGTTAGGATCCATTGTTGTTTCACGTAATTGCGATGGGTTCATTTCACCCAAACCTTTAAAACGTTGAACATTCGGTTTGCCTTTTTTATTTTTCAACCGATCTAAAATCGTCTCTTTTTCACTTTCATCTAATGCGTAGAAGACTTCTTTATTTAAGTCAATACGATAAAGTGGTGGCATTGCGACGTAAACGTGACCGTCTTGTACTAATTTCGGAAAATGGCGTAAGAACAAGGCGCAGAGTAGGGTGGCAATATGCAAACCATCCGAGTCAGCATCCGCGAGAATGCATACTTTACCATAGCGAAGTTGTGATAAATCATTGCTGTCAGGATCGATCCCTAGAGCCACAGCTATGTCGTGAATTTCTGTTGAACCTAATACTTGATCAGGTGAAACTTCCCATGTATTTAAGATTTTTCCACGTAACGGCAAAATCGCTTGATACTCGCGATCACGCGCTTGTTTTGCTGAGCCGCCCGCAGAGTCGCCCTCCACTAAAAATAATTCCGTTTTTTCTAAATCCTGTGAGCCACAATCTGCTAATTTTCCTGGTAATGCAGGCCCACTAACAAGTTTTTTACGTACGACTTTTTTAGCTGCGCGTAATCGGCGTTGTGCAGAACTGATTGCAATTTCTGCTAATTTTTCAGCATCTTGTACGTTTTGATTTAGCCATAGACTGAACGCATCTTTTAAAACACCGCTGACAAACACCGCACTTTGGCGTGATGATAAGCGTTCCTTAGTTTGCCCCGCGAATTGCGCATCTTGCATTTTAAGGGAAAGAATGTAAGAACAACGCTCCCAAATATCATCAGCGGTAAGTTTTACGCCACGTGGTAATAGATTTCTAAATTCGCAAAATTCACGAATGGCATCTAACAAGCCTTGGCGTAGGCCATTAACATGTGTTCCGCCTTGAATTGTTGGAATTAAGTTTACATAGCTTTCGCCAATCAGTTCGCCACCTTCTGGTAACCAAAGTAATGCCCAGCTAACCGCTTCATTTATTCCTTTAAATTCACCAACGAATGGTTTTTCTGGAAGGGTTTCAAAGCCGTTAACTGCTTCGATAAGGTAATCGGAAAGACCATCTTCATATAACCAAATGTCTTGAGTATTGTTTACTTTATCAATGAATTTGATTTCAAGCCCTGAGCAGAGTACCGCTTTCGCTCTTAATAAATGGCGTAGGCGGCTAACGGAAAATTTTGCGCTGTCAAAATATTTTGGATTCGGTTTGAAGTGAACGGTTGTTCCAGTTGTGCGTCTACCACAAGTCCCAATAACTTCCAATTCTTCTACTTTACTGCCGTTTTCAAAGGAAATTTTATACACTTCACCATTGCGTTTGACTTGAATATCCACGCGTTCAGAAAGTGCATTCACCACAGAAATCCCCACACCGTGTAAACCACCCGCAAATTCATAATTTTTATTAGAGAATTTACCACCCGCATGTAGTTTAGTCAGAATTACCTCTACGCCGGAAATGCCTTCCGTAGGATGAATATCCACAGGCATACCGCGACCATTGTCTGTGACTTCAATGGATTGATCAGGGTGTAAAATTACTTCAATTTTTGTGGCAAAACCCGCAAGAGCTTCATCCACGCTGTTATCAATAACTTCTTGTGCGAGGTGATTAGGGCGAGTGGTGTCTGTATACATACCGGGGCGAATTTGCACCGGCTCGAGATCTTTAAGAACGGTAATTTCTTGAGCTGAATAATTGGTTGTCATGGTTAGATGAGTCGTTAATTTTTAAATTTGAGAAAATTCTATCAAAAAGTGCGGTGATATTCGACCGCACTTTTAATCGTATAAACTAGGCGTATTTTCATCTGGACGCGTTTTGAAACGACGATGTAGCCACATGTATATCGTTATGTCCTTCATTATTTCCTTTTCAACGATTTGATTCATTCGCGTAGCAATCGCTGTTTCATCTTGTAAATCCGTAAAATCAACAGGCGCTGAAATGCTCACAGTATAGCCTGAACCATCTTTATTGCGTAATGGCGCAAATGGAATCACTTTGCTGTTTTGTGAGGATTTCAATAAATAATAACTACCCGTGGTTGTGCAAGCATCGGGCACAGCAAAAAATGGTACAAAAACGGCATTTTTTCTGCCGTAATCATGATCAGGCGCATACCAAATAGTTTCTTCATTGCGTAAAGCTTTGATCATTCCGCGTAAATCTTTACGATCAAGCATATCTTTATTAGAGCGTAAACGACCTTGCGTTTGTAGCCAATCAAGCAAAGGATTATCATTTGGACGATAAACGCCAATGCCGGGATGGTGCAAACCAAGAATGCGTGCGCCAAGTTCTAGCGTTAAGAAATGAACACCGACGAGAACAATTCCATCTTTTTGATTTTCTTTTAGATAATGTAATCCTTCAACTTTTGACCATTTTTTGATACGTGAATCCGACCAAAACCAAGCCATACCTGTTTCGATAATTGCCATGCCTACTGAACGAAGATTTTCTTGCAAAATCGCCTCACGCTCGTTTTCAGGCATATCAGGGAAACAAAGTTCAAGATTACGGCGTGCAATGGCAGCTCGGCGTTTGCCTACTTTTAAATGTGAAAACAGCCAACCGAGACCATTACCAATATGGCGCAAAATAGGATAGGGAAGACATAGAATACTTCGCCAAATTGCCATGCCTAGCCAAAAGAGCCAGTATTTTGGAGCTAAAAAGTGCGGTTGAAATTGAGGGAGTTTTTCGTTTTTCATTGTTCTTTCCACGTAAGTTAGGGGCGTAGTTTATCGTAAATTTGAGTTGTGGTAAAATCGTCACAATTTTGGTTATTCAAATAGAGAGATTTTAAAATGGCTCAATATTCAGCAGAATTTAAGCAAGCAAAAGTACTCGTATTAGGCGATGTGATGCTTGATCGCTATTGGTTCGGCGCAACCAACCGCATTTCACCAGAAGCACCTGTGCCAGTGGTTCGTGTACAGGAAAATGAAGAGCGCGCGGGTGGTGCGGCAAATGTCGCGATGAATATTGCTTCACTCAATGTACCTGTTCAGTTAATGGGATTGATTGGACAAGATGAAACTGGTTCTGCGCTTTCCCACTTATTAGAAAAACAAAAAATCGATTGTAATTTTGTTGCATTAGAAACCCATCCAACCATTACTAAATTACGTATTTTATCTCGTCATCAACAGCTGCTCCGCCTTGATTTTGAAGAAGATTTCAATAATGTAGATTGCAAGGATTTATTAGCGAAGTTAGAAAGTGCGGTGAAAAATTACGGTGCTTTGATTCTTTCTGATTATGGTAAAGGCACGCTAAAAGATGTTCAGAAAATGATTCAAATTGCACGCAAAGCGAATGTTCCAGTATTGATCGATCCAAAGGGGACTGATTTTGAACGTTATCGTGGTGCGACATTATTGACACCAAATATGTCTGAATTTGAAGCCGTTGTGGGCAAATGCAATACAGAAGAAGAGATCATAGAGAAAGGTTTAAAATTAATTTCTGATATTGAATTAACCGCACTTTTGGTAACTCGTTCTGAAAAAGGGATGACATTATTACGTCCAAATCAAGAACCCTATCATTTGCCAACTGTCGCAAAAGAAGTGTTTGATGTGACGGGAGCCGGTGACACCGTTATTAGTGTATTAGCAACTGCATTAGCAGATGGACGTTCTTTCGAAGAATCTTGTTACCTAGCCAATGTCGCCGCTGGAATTGTGGTGGGTAAATTGGGAACTTCAACGGTTTCGACTGTGGAACTTGAAAATGCGATTCATGCTCGCCCTGAAACTGGATTTGGCATTATGAGTGAAGCTGAATTAAAAGATGCTGTCGCACAAGCAAAAGCGCGCGTTGAAAAAATTGTGATGACTAATGGCTGTTTCGATATTTTGCATCCAGGGCATGTTTCTTATTTAGAAAATGCACGCAAATTGGGCGATCGTTTAATTGTCGCGGTAAACAGTGATGATTCCGTTAAACGCTTAAAAGGTGATAGTCGCCCAATTAATAATCTTGAAAATCGAATGGCGGTATTGGCTGGTTTGGCATCTGTGGACTGGTTGGTACCATTCACTGAAGATACACCACAACGTTTAATCAGTGAAATTCTACCGGATCTTTTAGTCAAAGGTGGCGATTACAAACCTGAAGAGATTGCTGGCGCAAAAGAAGTTTGGGCAAATGGCGGTGATGTTAAAGTGCTAAACTTTGAAAATGGTTGTTCAACAACAAATGTGATTGAAAAAATTAAATTATTGAAAAATTAGATGAAAGGTTGGGGAGTCCCAACCTTTTTTGTTGCTTTAATATTCATATGAAATTATCAGAGAAAGTATCGTTTTGAAGTAACAGGTTTATTTATATCAAGGACAACTAATTTGAGGAGTTACGATGATTTATTTTTCAGACAAAGAATTGGATGATTTATTACTCGAGGATATTTATCGTGGTGATTTAACCACTCACGCCCTTGGTATTGAAAATATTCCAGCAAACATTCTTTTTAAGCGTAAAAATGCAGGGATTGTGGCGGGCGTTTCTGTTGCGGAAAAATTATTAAAAAAATTGGATATTCAACCGCACTTATATGTAAAAGAAGGGGATTGGGTTGAATCAGGTGCTTTGCTGATAAGTGCGGAAGGAATGTCTGAACAATTACATCAAGCTTGGAAAGTGGTTCAATTGGTGCTTGAATGGTCATGTGGGGTTGCGCAATATACGGCAGAAATGATTGCGAATGCCAAAGCGGTTAACCCAAGCGCTGTTGTGGCTTGCACACGTAAAAGTATTCCTAATACGCGTAAACTTGCGACGAATGCTGTATTAGCCGCTGGTGGGCATATTCATCGACAAGGCGTCAGTGAAACTCTTTTGGTTTTCACTAATCATCGAAATTTACTTTCTGATCCAAATGATTGGGTGAAAATTGTGAATAGATTACGTCGAGAAGCACCTGAAAATAAAATAACTTTAGAAGCAGATAATTTTGCTCAATTTGAGCAAATGTATGTAGCAGAGCCTGATATTATTCAACTTGATAAATGGTCATTAGATGATGTGAAAAAGGCTTTAGATCTACTTCACTCAAAACAGAAAGATATTCTGCTTTCTGTCGCTGGAGGAGTAAATAAAAATAATGTATCAGATTACGCCAAATTAGGTATTCGTTTATTTATTACTTCTGCACCTTATTATGCACCACCAGAGGATATAAAAGTGGTGATTGAAAAGATATAAGTATATAGTTTATCATTATATAAATAAGTGTATAATGATGCTTTCTTACTTAAAATAAGGATGTGCTATGAAACTTAAATCATTGTTAATTGCCGGCTTGCTCGGTTCCCTTTCTTTTTCAGCATTAGCTGATCGCATTATCACAGACCAACTCGATCGAAAAGTGACAATTCCCGATCACATTAATAGAGCTGTGGTGTTACAGCACCAAACTTTGAATATTGCTGTGCAGTTGGATGCCACAAAACAGATTGTGGGAGTGCTTTCCAACTGGAAGAAACAACTAGGCAAAAACTATGTTCGCCTTGCGCCGGAGTTGGAAAATATGGCTATGCCGGGCGATTTGAATTCCGTTAATATTGAAAGTTTGTTGGCGTTAAAACCAGATGTAGTGTTTGTGACTAACTATGCACCGCCCGAAATGATCAAGCAAATCAGTGACGTGAATATTCCTGTGGTAGCCATTTCCTTGCGTACCGGTGAAGCGGGCGAAAAAGGTAAACTTAATCCAACATCAACTGATGAAGATAAAGCTTATAATGACGGCTTAAAACAGGGGATTGAATTGATTGCTGAGGTGTTTGAGAAAAAACAGCAGGGTAATGAATTGATCAAAGCGGCTTTTGCTAATAGAAAATTATTGGCTGATCGTTTAGGAAATATTCCAGTAGACAAACGTATCCGTACTTATATGGCAAATCCTGATTTAGGCACTTATGGTTCTGGTAAATATACGGGGCTTATGATGGAGCATTCGGGGGCTTATAACGTCGCAGCGGCAACTATTAAAGGTTTCAAACAGGTTTCTCTAGAAAATGTGTTGGAATGGAATCCTGCAGTGATTTTAGTGCAAGATCGTTATCCTGATGTGGTACCAAAAATTTTGAATGATCAAGGTTGGGCAAATATTCAAGCGGTAAAAGATAAAAAAGTTTTGTTGATGCCGGAATATGCTAAAGCCTGGGGATATCCGATGCCGGAAGCCTTAGCGTTGGGTGAAGTATGGTTGGCGAAAGCGCTTTATCCGCAACGTTTCCAAGATGTGAATTTAGATAAAATGGTGAACGATTATTATCAAAAATTCTACCGCACATCTTATAAAGCCGACAATGCAGCCCAATAGTTACCCTAAAATTCTCTTTGGCTTAATGCTATTGCTTGTGATTACCGCCGTCATTTCTTTGGGAATTGGGCGGTATTCCTTGTCTGTAGCGCAAATTGGACAAATTCTGTGGGCAAAAGCGACCGCACTTGAGATCGACCCAGTGCAGCAGCAAGTGATTTTTCAAGTGCGTTTACCTCGAATTTTAACCGCACTTTGCGTGGGTGCCGGTTTGGCATTGAGTGGTGTGGTATTACAAAGCATTTTTCGTAACCCGTTAGTGGATCCGCATATTATCGGCGTGACCTCCGGTTCAGCCTTCGGTGGCACCTTGGCAATTTTCTTTGGATTCAGTTTATATGGCTTATTTGCTAGCACTATTTTATTTGGCTTCGGCACGCTTGCCTTGGTTTTTCTATTTAGCTTCAAATTTAATCAACGCAGCTTGTTGATGCTTATTCTTACCGGCATGATTTTAAGCGGGCTTTTTTCAGCCCTCGTCAGTCTATTGCAATACATTTCCGATACAGAAGAAAAATTGCCAAGCATTGTGTTTTGGTTGATGGGGAGTTTTGCCACCTCTAACTGGGAAAAATTCGCTTTTTTCTTTGCCCCGTTTTTGGCGTGTAGCTCAATTTTACTCGGCTTAAGTTGGCGCTTGAATTTACTGTCTTTAGATGAGAAAGAAGCCAAGGCATTAGGTGTGAAAGTGGCGCCATTACGTTGGTTAGTGATCTTTTTAAGCGGTTCGTTAGTAGCGTGTCAGGTGGCAATTAGCGGTAGTATCGGTTGGGTCGGTCTGATTATTCCTCATCTTAGTCGTATGCTGGTGGGCGCCAATCATCAACGTTTATTGCCTTGCACCATGCTGGTCGGCGCAACTTATATGTTACTCGTGGACAATGTTGCGCGTTCCTTGTCTGATGCTGAAATTCCGATCAGTATTTTGACCGCACTTATCGGTGCACCCTTGTTCGGCGTATTGGTGTATAAACTAAAAAGCGGAGGCATGAATGAATAAAGCGCTCTCCGTGGAAAATTTAGGCTTTTATTACCAAGCGGAAAACTTTCTGTTTCAAAAACTGAATTTTGATTTGAATAAAGGGGATATCCTGGCGATTTTAGGGCAAAATGGTTGTGGGAAAAGCACCTTGTTGGATTTACTGCTTGGTATTCACCGCCCGATTCAGGGCAAGATTGAGGCGTATCAATCTATCGGTTTTGTGCCCCAATTCTTTTCTTCGCCTTTTGCTTATTCGGTGTTGGATATTGTGTTAATGGGACGCTCAGCCCATATTAATACTTTTGCTAAACCCAAAATGCATGATTATCAAATCGCCATGCAGGCACTGGATTATTTGAACTTGACCCATTTGGCAAATCGCGAATTTGCTTCGCTTTCAGGTGGGCAGCGACAACTGATTTTAATTGCTAGAGCCATTACTTCCGAATGTAAATTAATGCTGTTGGATGAGCCAACTTCAGCATTAGATCTTGCAAATCAAGATATTGTACTGTCTTTACTTATAGATTTGGCACAATCACAGAACATGACTGTTGTATTCACAACACATCAACCTAATCAAGCTGTAGCGATAGCCAATAAAACTTTATTGTTAAATAAACAAAATTTTAAATTTGGCGAAACAAGGAATATTTTAACCTCAGAAAATTTGACCGCACTTTTTCATTTACCGATGTTTGAACAACAAGCCCAATATAAAGAATCTTTTTTTACGCATTTTGTTCCCTTGTATAAAACGTTATTAAAGTAAGGAAAACTTGTGGAATCAATTACTGTTTTTAGTGCAGGTAGTTTTCGTTATGCTCTGCAAGAATTATCTGATATTTTTCGACAAATTCATCATATAGAGATTAAAGCATTTTGTGGTCCAGCCGGAATATTGCGTCAACAAATTGAGCAAGGGAATAGATGTGATATTTTTATTAGTGCAAATCCTGAAAATGTGCTTCAATTAGCTGATTCTAAAAAAATTTATCAAAAATTAACGATAGCCTTTAATCAATTAGCATTAACTATGTTAAATTTAGAACACTTCCGTCATAAATCCATTTTTGAATTGCTATTTGATCGCTCTTTACGCCTCGCAACATCAACGCCATCTTGTGATCCTTGTGGAGATTATACTTGGCTGTTATTTGATAAAATTGAGCAATGTTTTCCTGGTGAAGGGGAGGCATTGAAACGACGAGCGTTGAAATTAGTAGGCGGAAATTCTTCAAATATAGTTCCAAAAGGGAAAATTGCATCTCATTATTTATTATTGAATGGTTATGCTGATATGATGATCGGTTATGCACATTATCAATTAAGATCTGAAGTTAAGCCAAGTAAATACGATGTATCTATAAATACAAATTCTAGTATTGGTCTGAATAATCAAGCATTTTTGACTCATATGTTCCCTATTGAATTTGAGGTAAAAGCTGAATATGTCATGGCTTTATTAAACAATGTTGAAAGTGCGGCTAAATTTTTTCAATTTTTACGATCTGATATAGCTAAACAAATCATTAAAAATCATGGCTTTTTGCTGGAATAAACCTTGCATTTGAATTTATTCATCGCTAGAATGCAAGCTCCTTGTCATCGCTGAGTTAGAGATCGGCGAATGATGTATTAACAACACTACCTTTTAGGAGTAAAAAATGTCTCTAAGTACTGAAAAAAAAGCAGCAATCGTTGCTGAATTTGGTCGTGATGCGAAAGATACTGGTTCTTCTGAAGTTCAAATCGCACTATTAACTGCACAAATCAACCACTTACAAGCTCACTTCGCAGAGCACAAAAAAGACCACCATGGTCGTCGTGGTTTATTACGTATGGTTTCTCGTCGTCGTAAACTTTTAGACTACTTAAAACGTACTGATCTTGCTTTATACCAAAGCACTATCGCTCGTTTAGGTTTACGTCGCTAATTTTTATTACGATAGTAAAAAACCAAGCCCTCGAATCTCGAGGGCTTTTTTTATGATTTTATTTTAATTTTATAGGCGCTCTTTAGACTAGCATCAAAATATTTGGTTTATATATTCTTAACTTGCCATCTTCTAATTTTCACATAATAAACATACATCTAATTTTAGTTGTTTGTTATGAAATTGCTGTAATGTACTACGATGACCTACGCTGAGAATGATCATTTTGGGCAAACCCTCTTTAATTGTTTGGTAGAGTAAATGCTCGGTTGTTTCATCCAATGCTGAAGTTGTTTCATCAAGAAATACGACATCTGGTTTTGTGAGTAAAATACGAATAAACGCCACTCTTTGAAGTTCACCAGGTGATAAAATCGCTTGCCAGTCATTTTTTACATTAAGCGCGTGTATATATTTTCCTAGCGCACAATCCTTCATGGTTTGTTCTAATTCTGCGTGACTTGGATTGATATTTGGATAACAAATTGCCTCTCGTAAAGTACCCTGCGGCATATAAGGTCGTTGTGGCAGGAATAAACTTCCCATGCATGGATGCTCCGCAATACCTATGGTTTCAAAAGGATAGATTCCTGCAATTGCTTTTAGCAGCGATGTTTTTCCTGTTCCAGATGCACCTTGAATCAATAGGGCATCTCCATTTTCTAAATGAATATTTAAATTATTGAGTAGAACATTGCCTTGTTCATCTTTAATGCCAAAGTTTTTTAAGGCCACACGATGAGAACAATGAAAAGGATGATGAACGTTTTGTTTATCTAATTCATCCATTTTTGTTATAAAACCATAAAGACGATTCAAGCGTGCTTGATAGAGTGTGAATTGCTCATAGAATAAGCGGAAAAATGAGAGTGCGGTCATTAATCGGTTAAATGCTTGGACCGTTTGATGCATATCTCCTAACTTTATTTGACCAGAAAAGAAACGTGGTGCTTGCAACATTAAGGGCAATAATTTGGCCACGCGAGTTACCCCTGAGTTGAAACTATTCAAGCCCAACATTTTTAATACAATGGACCAACGGTTATGAATAATTTGACGGAATTGATGTTGTAAGAAAGTTTGTTCTTTTGGCTCGCCATTATAAAAAGCAATGCTTTCTGCATTGTCTCGTACACGGATTAAGGAATAACGATAATCGCCATTGAGTTTCTCTTTTATAAAATTCAGCTTAATTAGAGGGCGACCAATCCACACGGACATGAGTGTTGCAAAAATAATAAAAGCATAAATGAAGAAAACAACGCCTTTTTCGATATTAAATCCGAATAAAGTTAATACACCAGAAAGTGACCATAAAATAATCGTAAATTCAATGGTCGTGAGCACCGAGTTAATCACGCCTCGCACAATTTGTACGGTACTGGTAATAAATTCTCTCGCATCTTGTTCAATACGTTGATCGATATTATCTGGTAAATCTCGTTCGTATTTTAGTCGATAGTATTTTTTCTTATTTAGCCAGCGTTTAACAAGTGTTGCATTAAGACTTTCCAACCAACGAATTTCAAAAACTTGTTGAAAGAAGTAATCAGCAATGGCATGTATAACTTGTGCTACCACAAGAAGAGCATTTAGTTTTGCAAAGAACCAAAATTTCTCAATGTTTAATTCTTGCATTGAGCTATACAATCCATTGTAAAAAAATGAATTAAGCACACTAAATCGTACTTCCAACAATATCATTATAAATAGCACTAACAACATTAAAATTAGTTTAATGCTAGTTTTTTTATTAATCGATGGTGACACGATACACCAGAATTTTTTGCCGAAAGTAGTTTGTTTTAAGGCTAACATTGTTGTGCTAAAGCATAATATCACCCAAAAAAGAGCGGTTAAAATCCAGTTTAAACTATTATTAAGTTCGGTTTGCCAGTTCATTGATTATCCATAAAGTAAAAAACGAAAAAGGGCGAAATATTCGCCCTTATTGTGCACTCAATTAAAATTCAACTTTAGTGTTAAAGATAAATTCACGTCCATAACCTAATGCAACAGGGATTAACGTGTTTGTTGCATTACCAGAGGTGGATGGATAATAAGTTTTATCTGTTAAGTTTTTACCGTTAAGTTGGAAAGACACTTTCTTGCCAGAGATTTTAGTATCGTAAGCAATAAAGGCATCATATACCACGGCATGAGGTAGTTTATATGCTTTCGTATAAGTATTGTTGTAGGCATACCAGGAACCTAAATAACGAGCGCCTCCACCAACACGGATGTTGCCAAAATCAAATTCACCCACGTTATAAGCTAGGAATAGGGAAGCTTGATGTTTTGGTACACCAGAAAGTTGTTTACCAACAGCTAACTTATTGTTGTTATTTTCTAAAGTTTTTACTTTTGTGTAAGTGTAGTTTGCAGCAATACTTAGGTTGTCTGTAAGTTGTCCATTTAGATCAAACTCAATACCACGAGAGCGTTGTTTACCTACAATTTGCAGTTCACTTTTATTATTTACTTCAATTGTTTCAGCAACATTACGCTTGTTTATATCAAATAAAGCTACAGTTGCGTTTAAATATGAGTTTTCATATTTTAAACCAGTTTCAAAAGATTTACCTTGTTCAGCGGGAAGCTCTCCATTGACAATAAGTGTTCTATTATTTTGAGGACGGAATGATTCTGCATAGTTAAAAAATGTTGCAATATTTGGAGTAAATTTGTATACGCTGCCTAATTGATAGAGAAGTTTCCCATCTTTTTGAGCTAGATATCCACTTCTAGTGTTATTTAATGTTGAGCGACCAACAATTTGATCAAAATATTCATAACGAAGACCGCCTGTTATAATAAAATTATCAGTGATATATGCTGTATCTTGAATATAAAGCCCTAACGTTTTTAGGTGATTAAATTGGTAGGCGTTACTATTTTCATTTTTCTTGAACGCTACTGGATTTGTATAATTTGGGTTATCAATATTGATAATCTTTCCATCATTTATATTTCTAGTGTTATAAATTGGTCCCAAATCCATTTTATTTCTCATAAGATCTGTACCAACAACTAGGCGATTTGCAATATCTCCGATAGCAAATTCTCCAACAGCATTTACAGAAATGCTATGGATTTGTTGATCTCCAATTTGTTGTTCAATATCTCGAGTAGCACTACGAGCTTTTAATTTAAGAGCTGTAACTTTGCCTTGTTTATTACGTTTTTCTGGTAAATCAAAGTTTGAAACATTTATATCTTTAATACGAGCTTGGTTATAAAAATATTTATAGCGAGAATAACTATAAGCAGCATTTAATTTCCAACTATCACTTAATTTGTGCTCAATTTTAAAATCAATGTTATCGGTTTTTGCGGTTGTTTCATTATTTGGTTCATCTAAACGACGCGATACAGGAATATCTGGTAATGCATTAGTTGCTGTTAAAAGATTTGTACCACGATCAAATGGCTCAAGAATATCTTTGTGTTCATAAGAAAGAAGCACTTTAGTTTTATCATTTTCCCAAGAAAGTGATGGTGCGTAAGTCGTATTTTTCACTTTGCCAAAATTACGCCAGTAGTCTTTTTCTTGTTTGTCATAGATAAAGCGGTAAGCAAAACCATTTCCCAAACCACCAGTGAAATCTAATTGTGTTCCCCAGAGGCTATGATTACCTAAGGTTCCACCAACAACATAACGTGGCGTTTGTTGTGGTTTTTTAGTAATGATATTAACTACACCACCTGGATCTTGAATACCATAAAGTACAGATGCAGGTCCTTTTAAAACTTCAACGGTTTCAGTTGTCGCGCTAAAGTTTTTAGCTGGGCCGGCTTGTAAACCGTTACGCATAATTGAGTTATCGCGGTTTCCACCAAAACCACGTTTTTGGATGGCATCAAACATACCTCCTAGCGTATTCGCTTGACTCACACCACTGACGTTATAAAGCGCATCAATAAGTGATTCAGATTTGCGATCTTCTAGTAGTTTGGTCGAAAGAATATTTACTGTGTTTGGCGTGTCGAATACTGGTACTTCAGCTTTTGATACGACGGATGTTCCTGTCGTTTGATAGCCATTTTGTTTAATACCTGTATCTTGAACATTAATTTGTTCAATCGTTTCAGTACTAGCTTTATGTTGTGTTTCCGCTAACACAGAAACAGAAACTCCGGCAAAAAGTGCGGTGTAAACTAAGCTTAATTTAAAATTCATAAATTGCTTCCCAAAAGTTAAATCTAGGTTAAAAAAGAGTGGCGAGTATAAAAAAATATAACAATTCAAGCAATGAAAATTATTATTATTTAATGGTATTGCATTAATCAATAGTATTTTTAAAAAGGCTATAAAAAAACACCGCACTTTGGATGGCAAAGTGCGGTGTTTTTTAGAAGGCTTTATTAGTATTTATAGATTTCGTTATATAAGCCACTCTCAAATTGTACTAATGGGGCTCGTTTGGTTTTGCTTTCCAAATCGCCTGTTGAGTAGCCATTAATAAATTGTACAAAGGCCACTTTTTCCCCTCGAGCATTTGTCATAAATCCGGCTAGGTTATAAACCCCTTTCAAAGAGCCGGTTTTAGCAATCACATTTTTGACTAATGGCGGGCTAATTAATCCACCACGACCACTGATCGTGCCATCTACACCTGCGATGGGAAAAGTTTCCATTAAATGCAATTTATCTTCGTTTTTAGCGATGTATTCTAAAACGGACAGCATCGTTTTAGGTGCTACAAGATTATGGCGAGACAGACCCGAACCATCGGCTAAAATACTGTTACCAAAACGAATTCCTTGTTTTTGCAATATGGATTTAATCGCTAATGTACCTAATTGAAAGGATGCTGGGCGTTTATAGTAATTGAATGCCACTGCTCGGAATAATGAATCGGCAATTTGGTTATCCGATTTTTTCATCATTTTTTTCAATAAATCTGGTAATGGTTTGGATAAATGTTTCGCTAATAGCTGACCTTGTTGTGGTTTCTGTGGCAACATGACTTTGCCATTAAACTCAATACCTAATTGTCTTAATTGACGTTGAATAATCGCGGCCGCATAAGCATCCGTATCTTGCACAGCAAAGCTTAAGCCAAAAGGTTTAGATTGACGGGCTAAACATCCTTTTACTTGATAGCGATTATTGTCGTGTACAACAACGTCGAGCTGACAATAAGGCGCTTCATTGCTATCCACTACATAGACTTGTCCGAACACTTGAATTGGAAATTGTGCAGGCACATTGATTTTTACTGTTTCACCAGGATTTTGATTGGCATCTAGTTCTGCATAAAAACAGTTGTTATCAATATTCGCAGCGGATGGCGGAGAGTTGAAACACATTGTGAGATCGTTCCAAATCCAACCTAATCCCCGGTCGTGACTGGAAAAAACAGAGGTATCTAATACTAAATCGCCATTAATTTTTTTGATACCTTGTTTTTTTAATTCTGCAAGTAAGCTATAAAGCTGGCCACTTGTGAGATCTGGATCGCCTGTGAAACGCACGATTAAGTGACCCTCTAAATTCCCATTTTGAATTTTCCCATTACTCAAAAGAGCGGTCTCAAATTGGAATTGATCACCTAATGCAAGTTTAGCGGCAACAGCTGTAAAAACTTTTTGTGTGCTCGCAGGAAGCATAAAGGTTGAACCATTATAATCCGCAATAATTTGGTTTTGATTTATATTTTTTGCGATGAAACCTACGCTAGAGCCTTCAGGCAGTTTTTGTATTAAGTCTGAAACATTAATGTTTGCGAAGGTTGGAAGGCTAAAGCTTATGGAAAGTAAAAAGGATCCAAGTACGGTGGAAATTGAAGATAATTTTTTCATATTAGGTTTGTTATGGTTGCTATTTTTTTTTAGACGAACAATAATAAGCCCTGAATGAAATTGAGTAAATCATTTTCTCATTTCAAGTTTATTTTTAATAATACTGCGGCAAGATTTTAGGATTTTGTCGTGGTTTTTGTTTTATTTAGTAAAAGGAAAAACAATGCAACAAATTCCAATGACTGTGCGTGGCGCAGAACAATTACGTGAAGAATTGGATTTCTTAAAGAATGTACGTCGTCCAGAAATTATTAAAGCGATAGCAGAAGCCCGCGAGCACGGTGATTTAAAAGAAAATGCAGAATATCATGCGGCTCGTGAGCAACAAGGTTTTTGTGAAGGCCGTATTCAAGAGATTGAAGGTAAACTTGGTAATGCTCAAATTATTGATGTAACAAAAATGCCAAATAACGGTAAAGTTATTTTTGGTGCAACAGTTGTGCTTGTAAATACGGATACAGACGAAGAAGTCACTTATCGCATTGTGGGCGATGATGAGGCTGATATTAAATCTGGTTTGATTTCGGTTAATTCTCCCATTGCGCGAGGTTTAATTGGTAAAGAATTAGATGATACCGTTAATATTACAACGCCTGGCGGTGTCGTTGAGTTTGATATTATTGAAGTGAATTATATTTAAATAAAAAAGTGCGGTTAAAAATGACCGCACTTTTGTTGTTATTTGCGTGGAAGCTGAATTTTTGCTTCTTCGCTTGGGCGATAAAGCACCAAAATATGCCCGATAGTTTGTACTTGTGCAGCTTTAGTTTCACGCACAATCGCATCGATAATAAGTTGTTTTGTTTCGCGATCTGCACCAGCAACTTTTACTTTAATAAGTTCGTGATGATTAAGTGCATTTTCAATTTCAGCCAGTACGCCTTCGGTTAAGCCATTTCCACCAAGCATAACGACTGGGTTAAGATGGTGAGCAAGACCTTTTAAAAATTGTTTTTGTTTGGTTGATAAGGTTGTCATAAGGATTCCTAATTAAAAAGAGCGGTTGATTTTCTCAATGTTTTTCACTGATTTCAATCAGCCTCGGCTTGAATTCGGCAGATTGTAACCAAATATAAGCAAAACTACTACCAAAAATAGAAGATTATGGGAAAGAAAAAACGTTCAGCGAGTTCTTCTCGCTGGCTAAATGAGCATTTTAGTGATCAATTTGTGCAAAAAGCGCATAAACAAAAGTTGCGTTCACGTGCTTATTTTAAGATTGATGAAATTCAGCAAACAGATAAATTATTTAAACAGGGAATGACTGTGGTCGATCTTGGTGCAGCACCTGGCGGTTGGTCGCAATATGTGGTGGGGCAAATTGGTGGCAAAGGTCGAGTGATTGCTTGTGATATTTTGGAAATGGATCCCATTGTAGGCGTTGATTTTCTACAAGGCGATTTCCGTGATGAAAATGTTTTGAATGCTTTATTAGCGCGCGTAGGCGAAGATAAAGTTGATGTTGTGATGTCTGATATGGCACCCAATTTTAGTGGAATGCCATCAGTGGATATTCCACGCGCAATGTATTTGGTCGAGCTTGCTTTAGATATGTGTAAACAGGTCTTGGCAACCAAAGGAAGCTTTGTTGTTAAAGTTTTCCAAGGTGAAGGCTTTGATGAATATTTAAGAGAAATTCGTTCTTTATTTAATGTGGTGAAAGTGCGTAAGCCTGAAGCATCACGCGGACGCTCTCGTGAAGTATATATTGTGGCGACAGGCTATAAAGGTTAATTGCTTTGATAGCTTTTCATCGCTAATGATGTGTAGTATCTTGTAAAAAATTTTTTAACTTAGGAAAGGTAGGTTAGACTTTGAACGATATGGTCAAAAATCTGGTGCTTTGGGTGGTAGTGGCAGTCATTATGATGACAGCATACCAGAGTTTTAATTCCTCTTCGGTAGATAATTCTACTGATTATACAACCTTTGTTTACGATGTCAGCAATGGACAAGTGACAGAAGCGCGTTTTGATGCCAATGAAATTACGGTAACGAAAACGGATGGTTCTAAATATTCAACCGTAATGCCGCCACTTGAAGATAAAAAATTGCTTGATGACTTGTTAAGCAAAAAAGTGAAAGTGGAAGGTACGCCATTTGAAAAACGTGGTTTCTTATCCCAAATTTTAATTTCTTGGTTCCCAATGTTATTCCTTGTTGGTGTATGGGTATTCTTTATGCGCCAAATGCAAGGCGGTGGTGGCAAAGCAATGAGCTTTGGTAAAAGCCGTGCCAAAATGCTGAATCAAGATCAGATTAAGGTGACTTTTGCGGATGTCGCAGGTTGCGATGAAGCAAAAGAAGAAGTGGGCGAAATCGTTGATTTCTTACGTGATCCGAATAAATTCCAAAACTTGGGCGGTAAAATTCCAAAAGGTATTTTGATGGTTGGTCCCCCAGGTACTGGTAAAACTTTACTTGCTCGTGCTATAGCAGGAGAGGCAAAAGTTCCATTCTTCACTATTTCTGGTTCTGATTTCGTAGAAATGTTTGTGGGTGTTGGCGCATCTCGTGTACGTGATATGTTTGAACAGGCTAAGAAAAATGCACCTTGCTTAATCTTTATTGATGAAATCGATGCGGTGGGGCGTCAACGCGGTGCAGGTTTAGGTGGTGGACATGATGAACGTGAACAAACCTTAAACCAAATGCTCGTTGAAATGGATGGGTTTAGCGGTAATGATGGTGTAATTGTTATTGCAGCGACTAACCGCCCAGATGTACTTGACCCAGCTTTAACTCGTCCAGGCCGTTTTGACCGACAAGTTGTTGTTGGTTTGCCTGATGTGAAAGGTCGTGAGCAAATTTTAAAAGTGCATATGCGCAAAGTGCCTGTAGCACAAGATGTTGATGCAATGACATTAGCGCGTGGTACGCCGGGCTATTCTGGTGCAGATTTAGCAAACTTAGTGAATGAGGCTGCTTTATTTGCTGCTCGAGTGAATAAACGTATGGTCACCATGCTTGAGTTTGAAAAAGCGAAAGATAAGATCAATATGGGGCCAGAGCGTCGTACCATGATTATGACAGATAAGCAAAAAGAGTCGACAGCTTATCATGAAGCAGGTCATGCGATTGTAGGTTATTTAGTTCCTGAGCATGATCCTGTACACAAAGTGACTATTATTCCTCGTGGTCGTGCGTTGGGTGTGACATTCTTCTTGCCTGAAGGTGATCAAATTAGTATTAGCCAAAAACAATTAGAAAGTAAGCTTTCTACCTTGTATGCGGGTCGTTTGGCAGAAGATTTGATTTATGGTGAAGAAAATATCTCAACGGGTGCATCAAATGATATTAAAGTAGCGACTAATATCGCGCGTAATATGGTGACGCAATGGGGATTCTCTGACAAATTAGGTCCGATTCTTTATACGGAAGATGAGGGCGAGGTTTTCTTAGGCCGTTCAATGGCGAAAGCAAAACATATGTCAGATGAAACCGCTCATGCAATTGATGAAGAAGTTCGTGCAATTGTAAATCGTAACTATGCGAGAGCAAGACAGATTTTGATCGACAATATGGATATTCTTCATGCGATGAAAGATGCATTAGTCAAATATGAAACTATTGAAGAAGAACAAATCAAACAATTGATGAATCGTGAACCAGTCACTCCGCCATCAGGATGGGAAGAGCACACTGGGCAAGCTGCTTATGTAAATAGCAATAATGCTCAAAGTGCGGGTGAAAATTCGGTAGATTCTAATTCCTAATCAACTATCTAATCAACAAGGCCTTTCTTCGGAAAGGCTTTATTTTTCCCTAATGATTTTTTTCTTCAGTGTATTCCGTTATAATCGCTCGACTAAAATTAATCTAAAAATCTACCGCACTTTATGAAACTTTACGCGAACAATAAATGTCTTGATTTAAGCGTGCCTCAAATTATGGGGATCCTTAATTTTACGCCTGATTCTTTTTCTGATAGCGGACAGTTTTTTAGCTTGGATAAAGCGCTTTTTCAAGTTGAAAAAATGTTGGAAGAAGGTGCGACAATTATTGATATTGGTGGTGAATCTACGCGCCCTAATGCAGATGAAGTATCTGAACAAGAAGAATTGCATCGTGTTGTGCCAGTAGTGGAGGCGGTGCGAAGCCGTTTTGATTGCTGGATTTCTGTCGATTCGTCAAAAGCAGTTGTGATGCGTGAAGCGGCAAGTGTTGGAATGGATTTGATTAATGATATTCGTGCTTTGCAAGAGCCAAATGCGTTAGAAACCGCAGTAAAACTAGCTTTACCTGTTTGTATTATGCATATGCAAGGTCAACCTAGAACGATGCAGGCAAATCCTCATTATGAGAATGTTGTACAAGATGTATTCGCTTTTTTACAGAAACGTACCAATGAATGTCTTTCTGCTGGTGTTAAAAAAGAAAACTTAATTTGGGACATGGGATTTGGTTTTGGTAAGTCTGTACAGCATAATTATCAATTATTAAAAAATCTGAATGAATTTTGTCAGATAGGCTATCCAGTGTTAGCGGGATTATCTCGCAAATCAATGATTGGCGCTGTGCTTGATAAACCCGTCGATCAGCGAGTGATAGGTAGTGCGGCAGGTGCGCTTATTGCAGCGCAAAAAGGTGCAAAAATTTTACGCGTACATGATGTTGCAGCAACATCAGATATGCTCAGAGTTTGGCAGGCAACAGAAAATGCCTGATGGTTTTATAACTATAAAAAATTAAAGGAATTTTATTATGGCAAATCGTAAATATTTTGGAACAGATGGTGTACGTGGAAAAGTGGGCACTTATCCAATTACACCAGATTTCGCATTAAAATTAGGTTGGGCCGCGGGAAAAGTGTTGGCTTCTCAAGGTTCGAAAATGGTTTTAATCGGTAAAGACACCCGAATTTCGGGATACATGTTGGAATCAGCCCTTGAAGCAGGTTTAGCTGCTGCGGGGTTATCTGCTGCATTTACTGGCCCTATGCCTACACCTGCCATTGCTTATTTAACCAGAACTTTCCGTGCTGAAGCGGGTATTGTGATCTCAGCCTCTCATAATCCTTATTATGATAATGGCATTAAATTCTTTTCAGCAAAAGGCACTAAATTACCTGATGAAATTGAAGAAGCCATTGAAGCGATGTTAGAGCAACCGATGGATTGTGTGGAATCTGCCGAATTAGGTAAAGCAAGCCGTATTAATGATGCGGCAGGACGCTACATTGAGTTTTGTAAAGGCACATTCCCTGCACACTTAGGATTGGAAGGTTATAAGATCGTGGTAGATTGTGCAAATGGTGCAACCTACCATATTGCGCCTAATGTATTGAGAGAGCTAGGTGCGGAAGTCATTGAAATTGGTACGGATCCAAATGGTTTGAATATTAATGAAAAATGTGGTGCAACTGATGTGACAGCATTGCAAGCCAAAGTAGTTGAAATGAAAGCTGACGTTGGCTTAGCTTATGATGGTGATGGTGACCGCATTATGATGGTCGATCATTTAGGAAATAAAGTCGATGGCGACCAAATTCTCTTTATTATTGCGCGTGAAGCATTGCGCTCAGGTCAATTAAAAGGCGGTGTCGTTGGCACATTAATGAGTAATATGAGCTTAGAGATTGCGTTGAAAATGCTTGGCGTTCCTTTCTTACGTGCAAATGTGGGTGACCGTTATGTATTGGAAAAAATGGTTGAAAACGATTGGACGCTTGGTGGTGAGAATTCAGGTCATATTATCATTGCGGATAAGAATACAACGGGTGATGGCATTATTGCTTCATTAGCTGTATTGGCGGCGATGGCTCAGCATAAATTATCATTAAATGAATTAGCGAGTGCGGTTAAATTATTCCCTCAAGTGCTAATCAATGTACGTTTTGCAGGCGGGGAAAATCCACTTGAAAGTAATGCCGTAAAATCTGTTGCCGTAGACGTTGAAAAACGTTTAGAAGGCAAAGGTCGTATTTTATTGCGTAAATCGGGTACGGAACCACTTATTCGTGTTATGGTGGAATGCCAAGACGCTGAACTAGCACAACAATGTGCAGAAGAAATTGCAGAAGCAGTTAAATCGCATTAATTTTTTAACCGCACTTTATTTAGTGCGGTTTATTTTTATTAAATACTTAGGAAAGCAAATGAATATTTTTATTATGCGTCATGGAGAGGCTGAAGTAATAGCTAATAGTGATAAAGCTCGTCGCTTAACTGCCTATGGTATTAAACAAACTTTTTCTCAAGGAGAATGGTTAAAACAGTATTTAAGTACGCTAGTAATTAATTCACTAGACCGTATTTTAGTGAGCCCTTATGTCAGAGCTCAAGAAACCTTTCATCAAGTTAATCAAGCTTTTGATTTTGTATTAGAAAATAAATTTGAAACTTGGGAAGGAATAACCCCTTATGGCCATGCGCATTCAGTCATTGATTATTTAGAAGTGCTGAAACATGATGGGGTTAAATCTGTGTTGATTATTTCTCATTTACCTTTAGTGGGAGAAATCGTTGCTGAACTGTATGGAAAACGAAATCCAATACCATTTTATCCTGCAACGATTGCTCAATTATTATGGGATGGTAATAAATCAGAAATATTGATACATCAAGCATCTAGAGAAATTCATAAGATTGATTAAATCTAAAACATATATTCATATACATTTCTTTACAAAAAATAAAGTTTTTCTATGGAACTTTTTAAAATATATTTAATATCAATATGTTAATGCTCTTTTTGCACTTGTTTATTTATCAGAAATGTAAATTTTTGTATTAGCTATTTTCTTTTAATAAAATTTCCGTAAACTACGCCCTATCAAAGCAATAGGGCTTTGCCGTAATCGAGATTTATTCTATGGAGAAAATTATGAAAAAATTAACACTAGCATTAGTTTTAGGTTCAGCTTTAGCGGTAACTGGTTGTTTCGATAAAGAAGAAGCTGCACAAAAAGTTGACGCAGCTAAACAAGCGGCAACATCAATGGTTTCTGAAGCAAAAGACGCAGCAACTAATGCTGTTGCTGATGTTAAAGATGCGGCTAAACAAGCTTCAACTGAAGTGAAAAACACTGCAGTAGATAAAGCTGCTGAAGTTAAAGATGCTGCAATGGCACAAGTTGAACAAGTAAAAGATGCTGCAGCAGCTAAAGTTAGCGAAATGAAAGATGCTGCAACCTCTAAAATTGATGAAATGAAAGACGCAGCATCATCAAAAATGGATGCAATGAAAGATGCTGCTACTTCTAAAATGACTGAAGTTAAAGATGCAGTTTCTGAAAAAGCAACTCAAGCAGCTGATGCAGTAAAAGAAGCTGCAAAATAATGCTTTAATCAATTTAAATGATAAAATCCCTGTTAAAGAAATTTAATAGGGATTTTTTATTTAGGAAAACAAAATATGTTATGTGCAATTTATAAAAGTAAAAAGAAACCGGGAAGTTATCTGTATATTGCGAAAAGAGAGGATTTTTCTCAAGTGCCAGAAGTGTTACTGAGCCACTTTGGAAAACCAGAATTAGTCATGATGTTTAATTTACTTGGGAGCAAACCGCTACATAATGTAGATAGTAATGAGGTATTGGAAAAAATTAAACAACAAGGATTTTATTTGCAAATACCAAAACAAGATGATGGTTTATTTAATAGCTTGAGTGAGATCAAATAAATTGTTTATTTTTGATACGAAAAAGAGAAAATTTGCGTTATCTCAAATTTTTAAAGGAAAAATTCTTTTAAAATCCACCGCACTTTTTAAAGGAGAGAAAAATGAGTAGCTTTTTTGTTGCGGGGACAGATACAAATGTGGGAAAAACCACGGCAACCCGCGCGATTATTCAAGCCTTGCAAAAGCAAGGTGTGCAAGTTGTTGGGTATAAACCCATTGCTTGTTGCGGTGAGGAAAGTATTTACCCTGCGATGCAAGAAGAAAATACATCAGATTATGATAATTTATCAAATTCAGATGTATTAACATTAATGGATTCAACAAAAGAAAATGTGTCCTACAAGGATATTAATAGTTATACCTTTAGCCATAGCGCACCGATGCTGACACAAGATAGGACGCGTATTAAGTTAGATAAAATTAATCATGATTTAACTCGATTAAATCAAAATTATCAGTCTGTGGTGGTTGAGGGCTCGTTTGGTTTAATGACTCCAATGGCGGAAGGAAAAAGTTTTGCTGATTGGGTTGCTCAACGAAAAATGCCTGTAGTTCTTGTGGTTGGTATTAAAGATGGTTGTGTGAATCACGCGTTGTTGACTGTGCAAGCGATTCAACAGCTAGGTGTGCCTCTATTGGGCTGGATAGCTAACCGTGTTAATCCATTATTAAGCCATTATGCAGAAATTGTTGATTTGCTTGTTGAGCATATTGATGCTCCACTTTTAGGTAAAATTCCTTATTTGCATAAAGCAGAAGAGCAAGAATTGGGACATTATTTGACGGATATTGATCGATTAATGTATATGCAAACAGAGTTAGTCAAATAATAAAGTGCGGTTAAAGTTTTTTATATTTAGATAAGGGCGTAAATAACGCCCTTATTTCATGGAAGAAAGATATCTTATCTTTAAGTTATTCTGGTCTTACACCTAACATATGACAAATTGCATAAGTTAATTCACTACGATTTAGCGTATAGAAATGGAAGTCATTCACGCCTTCGCGAGATAAAATTTTCACCATATCCATCGCAACACTAGCCGCTACAAGATTACGAGTAGTTTGATCATCGTCTAATCCTTCATAAGCGTTAACAAGCCATGCAGGAATTTTCACATTAGTGAAAGAAGCCATTTTTTGTAATTGCTTAAAGTTAGTTACAGGTAAAATGCCCGGCACGATTTCAGTATCAATACCAATTGATGCACAACGATCACGGAAACGTAGGTAGCTTTCAATATCAAAGAAAAATTGAGTGATAACATGATTTGCACCTGCATCAATTTTACGTTTTAAATTAATCAAGTCTGCTTGTGCTGATTTTGCTTCTGGATGAACTTCTGGGTAAGCTGCTACAGAAATATCAAAATCAGCGACAGAGCGGAGTAGTTCCACAAGATCTGACGCATAAAATGGTTTTTTAGCATATCCTTTGGGTTCGTCACCGCGTAACGCAACGATGCGACGAATACCACTGTCCCAGTAATCTTTAGCAATTTGTTTTAATTCTTCAGGTGTGGCATCAATACCAGTTAAATGCGGAGCAGCCTCTAAGCCAGTTTCTTGTTTGATTGCTTTTACAATACCATGAGTGCGGTCACGCTCGCCAGAGTTTGCGCCGTAAGTAACAGAAACAAATTTCGGTTTTAACACTTTTAAACGATGAATCGAATCCCATAAAAGCGTTTCCATTTTTTCATTTTTGGGTGGGAAAAATTCAAAAGAAACATTAATTTTTTTATTAAAGTCAGCGATGTGCTGATTAAGCGTGTCAATTTCTTTAGCGTAGCTCATAAAAATTCCTATAGCTAGTATGATGATATTTGAGTTAACAATAAAATAACTTTATGTATGAGTCAATTTTAATAAATTCATTAAAAACATTAATTTAGTTAATGTAAATAGGTTTCAGCAAAAATACTAAAATATTGCATAAAAAATTAGCATTAATGAAATAAATATGTATAATACACCGACCCTGTAAATGTGCGAATTCCCATCGTACATTATTTTATCGAGATCTCACTCGAAGGGGTGGCGATTAAGATCAATGGTTGTGTTCATAAGAACACTGGGTATCAAACTAATTTTTGGTAATTAATTAATGAAAACTTTTGTAGCAAAACCAGAAACGGTTAAACGCGACTGGTACGTAGTAGATGCGACAGGTAAAACTTTAGGTCGTTTAGCGACTGAATTAGCACGTCGTCTTCGTGGTAAACACAAGGCTGAGTACACTCCACACGTAGATACTGGTGATTACATCATCGTTATCAACGCAGACAAAGTGGCAGTAACTGGTCGTAAAGAAACAGATAAACTTTACTACTGGCACACTGGCTATGTAGGTGGTATTAAACAAGCGACTTTCAAAGAAATGATCGCTCGCCGTCCTGAAGCAGTGATTGAAATTGCGGTTAAAGGTATGTTGCCAAAAGGTCCATTAGGCCGTGCAATGTTCCGTAAATTGAAAGTGTACGCGGGTGCTGAACACCAACACGCTGCACAACAACCACAAGTATTAGATATTTAATCACGAGGTTTAGAAAATGGCAGAGAATCAAAACTACGGCACAGGTCGCCGCAAAAGCTCTTCAGCTCGTGTATTTATCAAACCGGGCAGTGGTAAAATCACTATCAACCAACGTGAATTAGACGTTTACTTCGGCCGTGAAACTGCGCGCATGGTAGTACGTCAACCATTAGAATTGGTTGAATTAACTGATAAATTAGACCTATACATTACTGTTAAAGGTGGTGGTATTTCTGGTCAAGCGGGTGCAATCCGTCACGGTATCACTCGTGCATTGATGGAATACGATGAAACATTACGCCCAGCACTTCGTGCAGCTGGTTTCGTTACTCGTGACGCACGTCGCGTTGAACGTAAAAAAGTGGGTTTACACAAAGCACGTCGTCGTCCACAATACTCAAAACGTTAATTTTTATTTTTGTTTCGAAAAAGAAAAGCAGAGAGAAATCTCTGCTTTTTTGTTATCTAACTTATTGATTATAAAACAATAAAAAAGAATTGTTTGGCAAATGACTTACGCTTTGTGGTAGAATACACACCCCTTATAAAATATAGAATATTTTTGGATCTTCGGAGGAATAAATGTCCAGCGCATCAAGTAAACGTTCAGTAATGACCCTTTTTTCAAATAAAGATGATATTTACTGTCATCAGGTAAAAATTGTTTTAGCTGAAAAAGGTGTACTTTATGAGAACGAAGAAGTTGATTTGCAAGCATTACCAGAAGATTTAATGGAATTAAATCCGTATGCTACGGTGCCTACGTTAGTTGATCGTGATCTTGTTTTGTTTAGTTCACGAATTATTATGGAATATCTTGACGAGCGTTTTCCGCATCCACCATTAATGCAAGTGTATCCAGTTTCTCGAGCAAAAGATCGTCTTTTGATGTTACGAATTGAACAAGATTGGTATCCAACTCTCAAGAAAGCAGAAAATGGTACAGAAAGTGAAAAAGCTGAAGCACTCAAACAATTAAAAGAAGAACTTTTAGCGATTACACCAGTTTTCCAGCAAACGCCTTATTTCATGAATGAAGAGTTTGGTTTAGTGGACTGTTATGTTGCGCCATTATTATGGAAATTAAAACATTTAGGTGTGGAATTTACAGGTCCAGGTAGTAAACCGATTAAGGGATATATGGATCGTGTATTTAGTCGAGATTCATTTTTGCAGTCTGTAGGTGAAGCTGCACCAAAAAATTTAATGGATGATAAATAATGGAATACAAAGCTTCCCCTAAGCGTCCCTATTTATTACGCGCCTATTATGATTGGCTAGTAGATAATAGTTTCACGCCTTATTTAGTTGTTGATGCGACTTACTTAGGCGTCAATGTTCCTGTCGAATATGTAAAAGATGGACAGATTGTATTGAATTTGTCTGCCAATGCTACGGGAAATTTACAACTTACAAATGATTTCATCCAGTTTAATGCCCGATTTAAAGGTGTCTCTCGTGAATTGTATATTCCAATGGGCGCAGCGCTTGCGATTTATGCTCGTGAAAATGGTGATGGCGTGATGTTTGAGCCAGAGGAGATTTACGATGAACTTAATTCTGAGCCAGATACTGAACAACCAACAGGTTTTCATGAGGCTGTAGAGAGTCCTAAAAAACGAGAAGAAAAAAAGAAAACAAAATCAGCTTCTCATTTAAGAATTGTTGATTAAGAAAAAACGCGATGAAGTTATCGTCGCGTTTATTTTTATAAATTGTCCTGTTTTGCAATAAAGTTGAGAATTTTTTCTTCAATTCCTTTTGAATCTAATCCCAAATCTTTCAATGCCTCTTGCTGTGTTGCTTGTGGAATAAAATAATCTGGCAAACCAAACTGTAAAAGTGCGGTTGATTTTCCAGATGAATTTAGTACTTCCGCTACAGCAGATCCAGCTCCACCTTGAATTGCATTTTCTTCTAATGTGACTAAATAATCGTGAGTTTGTGCAAGCACATTAATCATTTCAATATCAATCGGTTTCACAAAACGCATATCGACAACTGTTGCATTGAGTTTTCCTGCAGCCTCTAAAGCAGATGGTAACAGGGTACCAAAATTTAAAATCGCAATTTTTTGACCTTCTCGAATTAAACGTGATTTACCGATAGGAAGTATTTCTAAAGGTGTTAGTTCAACACCAATGGCATTTCCGCGAGGATAGCGCACTGCCGCAGGTTTCCCACATTGATAACCTGTATAGAGCATTTGACGGCATTCATTTTCATCACTTGGCGTCATGATGATCATATTGGGAATGCAACGCATAAAGCTGAGATCAAATGCCCCTTGGTGTGTTGGACCATCAGCGCCTACGATACCCGCTCGATCAATCGCAAATAATACAGGCAGATTTTGAATAGCAACATCGTGAATCAATTGGTCGTAAGCACGTTGTAGAAATGTCGAGTAAATCGCAACTACGGGTTTATATCCGCCAATAGCAAGTCCAGTGGCAAACGTAACGGCGTGTTGCTCTGCAATCGCTACATCAAAATATTGTTCTGGGAAACGCTGAGAAAATTCCACCATGCCAGAACCTTCACGCATTGCTGGTGTGATACCAATAATTTTGGAATCTTTTTCTGCCATTTCGCATAGCCAATCACCAAAAATTTTCGAATAAGTTGGTTTAGTATTGTGTTTAGGCAATTCACCACTGATTGGGTCAAATTTTGGTACGCCGTGGAAACCAATCGGATCTTTTTCTGCTGGCGCGTATCCTTTACCTTTTTTCGTTTTGATATGTAAGAATTGTGGTCCCTTCAGATTGCGCATATTCGTAAGTGTTGCCACTAATTCATCAATATTATGCCCATCCACTGGGCCAATATAATTAAAACCGAGTTCTTCAAATAATGTACTTTCTGGCGAGAACATCACTCCTTTCATATGTTCTTCAGTTTTTTTCATAAAGTTTTTTACAGGTGGAACTTTATCGAGAATTTTTTTACTTCCATCTCGTAATGTGGAGTAGATAGAACCAGAGAAAATACGAGCAAGGTGATTATTTAACGCGCCAACATTTTCTGAAATAGACATTTCATTGTCATTTAAAATGACCAACATATCAGTGTGAACAGAACCTGCGTGATTCAGCGCTTCAAAAGCCATTCCTGCAGTAATTGCGCCATCACCGATGACGCATACCGTTTTTCTACCAGCATTTTCTCGCTCTGCGGCGACAGCAATACCTAATCCAGCACTAATAGAAGTAGAGGAGTGGCCAACACTTAATACATCAAATTCACTTTCTTCACGCCAAGGGAAAGGATGAATACCATCTTTTTGGCGAATTGTGGACATTTGATCTCGACGACCGGTTAAAATTTTGTGGGGATAAGCTTGATGTCCAACATCCCAAATTAACTGATCAAATGGTGTTTTATACACGTAATGTAGTGCAACAGTTAGCTCTACAGTGCCTAAACCTGATGCTAAATGCCCGCTAGTTTGACTAACAGATTCTAAAAGATAACCACGTAATTCTTGGCAGAGTTGTGGTAGCTGCTCTTTATTTAAAAGACGCAAATCTTCTGGTGAATTAATCAAAGATAATAAGGGGTAATTGTTCATATTGTTAGTCATTTTAAAAACGTTATAATTTTAACCGCACTTTGTCAGCATTGATGCGGTTGGTATTAACTTTTTCTAGTAATAATGAATTCAGCTAATGCACGAAGTGCGGTCGTATCAAAAGGAATTTTTTCTAATTCAGACAAAGCACTTTGATATAGATCTTGCGCTTTTTGTTTTGCGCCACTTAATCCAAGTAATTTTGGATACGTACTTTTATCTAAATCAAGATCCGCGCCGACTTGTTTGCCAGTTTCTGCACTATCACCCTCAATATCTAAAATATCGTCTTGAACTTGAAAGGCTAAGCCAATGGCTTCCGCATATTGTGTTAAGGATTGTTCTAACCTTTTGTCGGCAAAATGCGGAGAACAAATAAAACCTAATTTTAATGCGGCAATCAGCAATGCGCCCGTTTTGTTACGATGGATTAATTCTAATTTGCTTAAACTAATTTGTTTATGTTCAGAGATAAGATCTAAACTTTGCCCTAAGCACATTCCTTGTACGCCAGAGCCTTGAGCTAAAATTTTAACTAAAGCCAGTTTTTGTTCAGAAGAAATATTTGGCGTTTTAGTTAACATTTCAAAAGCAAAACTTTGCAGCGCATCGCCCGCAAGAATAGCCGTAGCTTCATCAAATTGGATATGACAAGTAGGATGCCCACGACGCAAATTATCATTATCCATTGCAGGTAAATCATCGTGAATTAAGGAATAGGCATGAATGGCTTCAATAGCAGCGGCAGCGTAATCTAAGGTTTGTTTCTCAGCCCCAAGCATTTGACCTGTTGCGTAAACTAAAAAAGGTCTAACCCGTTTACCACCAAGTAATAATGCGTATTTCATCGCGTCAAGCAAAGGTGCATTATAACTTGCAATACCCTCAAATTGGGCTTCTAAAAAGCGATTGATACGAGTTTGAACCTGCTGTAATTCTTCAGAAAAGTTACCCATTAAGCATTCCCTTCATAATCATTCAGTGGGGCATCTTCAGTTTTTTGCAATAAGATCTGAATACGTTGTTCTGCTTGTTGTAAACGTTCTTGCCCTAACTTAGCCAGTTGCACACCTTGTTCAAATTCTTTTAACGCTTCTTCTAACGGCAGATCGCCATTTTCTAAATGTGTAACAATATTTTCTAACTGCGCTAATGTTGTCTCAAAATCTTGCGAAGATGCGGGTTTACGCGCCATGGAATTATCCTTTTTCACGGTAAAAATTGCTTGCCATTGTACTGTATTTTACTTGAGTTGTTAAAAAATTATTTCAAGCTAGGACCAGTGGACTTTTCACTATCTTTGCGTAAAATACTCGCCACTTTAAATACCCAAGCTATTCATATGAAATTTATCGTTAAACTTTTTCCTGAAATCATGATTAAGAGCGAAACTGTGCGTAAACGTTTCGCAAAAATTTTAACCTCTAATATCCGCAATATTTTACAGAAATATGATGAAGAAACTGCAGTTGTGCGTCACTGGGATTACATTGAAGTGCGGTCAAAAAATGAAGAAAATCGTGAAGAATTAATCGCCTTGTTACAACGTATTCCCGGTATTCATCATTTTTTAGAAGTTGAAGAAAAACTGTTTACCGATTTACATCATATTTTTGAATTGACGCTTGCTGATGTCGCGCAACAACTTCAAGGCAAAACCTTTTGCGTTCGAGTAAAACGTAAGGGAAAACATAAATTTAGTTCGATTGAAGCAGAACGTTATATCGGCGGTGGATTAAATCAACATATTGAAAGCGCAAAAGTGCGGTTAAAAAATCCAGATGTAACAGTTCGTATTGATATTGAAGATGACAAAATGATGTTAGTTAAAGCACGTCACGCAGGGATTGGCGGTTATCCGATTGGGACGCAAGAGGATGTGCTTTCTTTGATTTCAGGGGGATTTGATTCAGGTGTATCGAGTTACATGTTGATTCGTCGTGGTTCTCGAGTTCATTATTGTTTCTTTAATCTTGGCGGCGCAGCCCATGAAATTGGCGTTAAACAAATGGCTTATCATATTTGGCAACGCTATAGCGCTTCACATAAAGTACGCTTTATTGCGATTAACTTTGAGGGGGTTGTCGGTGAGATTTTAGAGAAAGTCGATAACGGCCAAATGGGCGTTGTATTAAAACGGATGATGGTGAGAGCAGCAAGTAAAGTCGCTCAACGTTTTAATATTGAAGCGATTGTGACAGGGGAGGCATTAGGGCAAGTTTCTAGCCAAACTTTAACCAATTTACGCTTGATTGATGAAGCCGCTGATGCCTTAGTATTACGCCCGTTAATTACGCATGATAAAGAACAGATTATCGCGATGGCGAAAGAAATTGGTACTGACGATATTGCAAAATCTATGCCAGAATTTTGTGGGGTGATTTCAAAAAATCCTACGATCAAAGCTGTTCGTGAAAAGATTATAGAAGAAGAAGGGCATTTTAATTTTGAGATTCTTGAAAGTGCGGTGCAAAATGCGAAATATTTAGATATTCGCCAGATCGCAGAAGAAACAGAAAAAGAAGTGGGGGAAGTCGAGGCAATTTCTGTATTAGGTGAAAATGAAGTAATTTTGGATATTCGTAGCCCAGAAGAAACGGATGAAAATCCATTTGAATCGGATACACATGAAGTCATTCAAATGCCGTTCTACAAACTTTCCTCTCAATTTGGTAGCCTTGATCAAAGTAAAAATTACGTGTTGTATTGTGAACGTGGTGTGATGAGCAAATTACAAGTCTTATATTTGAAAGAAAATGGTTTCTCAAATGTGCGTGTATTTGCAAAAAACATTCATTAATTAGGACATAAAATATGCGTAATCAAACTAAACAGCATCTTGAACAGCTTCAAATTACCATGCAGCAGCTTAATTTATGGCAAACGATGCCCCCTGCTGCAGAGGCATTTTTAAGTGAAGAGCCTTTTTCAATTGATACGATGTCTGCCGAAGAGTGGCTACAGTGGGTATTTATTCCACGCATGCAGGCATTGTTAGAAAGCGGTGCTACTTTACCAAATAAAATTGCTATTTCTCCTTATATTGAAGAAGCAATGAAGGAATTTGATGATTTACAACAACTATTAATTCCTTTGGTTGCTTTAGAAGAACTTCTGAACAAGAAAGAATGTTAGAAATTTTATATCAAGATGAGTTTCTCGTTGCGGTGAATAAGCCTGCAGGAATGTTGGTTCATCGCAGTTGGTTAGATCCTCACGAAACTCAATTTGTGATGCAAACCTTGCGAGATCAAATTGGCCAACATGTATTTCCTATTCATCGTTTAGATCGACCGACATCTGGCGTGTTGTTATTTGCATTAAGCAGTGAAATTGCGAATTTAATGTGTGAACAGTTTGAACAAAAGTGCGTTCAGAAATCTTATTTGGCTGTAGTACGAGGGTATCTACAGGGAAAAGAGCGGATAGATTATCCACTAAAAATTCAATTAGATAAAATCGCAGATAAATTTTCTCAAGAAGATAAAGAGCCTCAAGAAGCGATTACTGATTATGAAGGATTAAAAATAGTCGAAATGCCTTATCCTGCTGGGCGTTACCAAACGACACGTTATTCTTTAGTTAAATTAATTCCTCATACAGGCAGAAAACACCAATTACGTCGCCATATGAAACATATTTTTCACCCAATTTTAGGGGATACACAATATGGTGATTTGCATCAAAATCGTGTGTTAACCTTGCATCTTGGCTGTTCTCGGTTATTTTTACATTCTAATAGTTTGTCATTTATTCATCCAATAACGAAAGAGCAAATAACAATTACAGCAGGTTTAGATGAACAATGGCATCAATTAATGAATCAATTTGGATGGGAAAATGTTTGATATTAATTTAACACACGAACAGCAACAAAAAGCAGTTGAACAAATTCAAGAACTTATGGCAAAAGGGATTAGTAGTGGAGAAGCGATTCAAATAGTGGCGAAAGCACTACGAGAAATTCATAAAAATGATAAAAAAACTCCAGAAAATTAAATTTTTTGTGATCTACTTATCATTTTTGAATATTGCTGATTGCATAACCGATCAAAATATTTGAATATAATGTCCATGCGAGGTGATAAGGCGAGAGTCTTATTGATTTATTGTTTTAGTAGGCGAAGCCTAGAGAGGTCTTTTATGGAAGTTGGTGTTGTGAAATGGTTCAATAATGCAAAAGGATTTGGTTTCATTTCCGCAGAAGGCGTGGATGCCGATATTTTTGCACATTATTCAGTGATTGAAATGGATGGTTATCGTTCATTAAAAGCAGGTCAGAAGGTGCAATTTGAAGTTATCCACGGAGACAAAGGATCTCATGCCACGAAAATAATTCCACTTGTGGATAATCAAGAGTAATAATGCGAATACTCTAAATTTTTTCTCTATTAGTCCTAACTCAAAAAGACAAGAATTGCAGCTTGTCTTTTTTATTTTAATAAATTCTTTAAACTAGTTTTCATTGCTGCCATTTGATTTTCAAATTGTGCTTTGCTTTCTCTTTCGTCGATCATATAGGTAATTGTTTCCGAAAGCGTCATCTTCATTTTTCGAGAATATTTAGAAAGACGTAGCCAAACCGCATATTCCAAATCAATGGATTTTTTCTTGGTATGTTGTTTTTCACCATTAAAAAAGCGTTTACGGCGTGCACGAATAGCTTGATCAAGCTTAATTGGTAAGGCTGGAGAAAGATGATTCTTAATCCATTCTTCAATTTTTTCTGGATAATTTTGGGATTCTAATAATTCTTGGGCTTTAGCTTCTTGTAAACTTCGTTCTTCATAACGAGTAATGTTTTCCCCTTCGCGATGTTTACGAATTAGGTAAATCCATTTCCAATTTGCTTCTTGATTTTCGAGTTTTTGGTATTTCATTTTTTATCATTGAGTGACGTCGTAACTGCATTAATATACGTGTTTTTATGCTGATTTTCTAGTGGATTTTCACAAGGCTATTAAATATGCGATAATGTGGCTAATTTTTCTAGAAAGAGACCAGCCGTGAGTTCATTATTTTCTCAACAACAAGCTATTGAGCAATCTTTAAATTGGCAGGCATTACAACCTGATTTGGCAATTCAAGATTTTCCTTTAGAACCAGTGGATTTCTGGACATTACAATCGAATGCCACGCAGGCTATTGATTTATTTTTACGCCATCCAACGCGTTCCTTATTGATGATGAAAGTAGGTGAGCCGGTTGAATATGCGGAATTATTACAAAATTTTATATCGCAAAACCATCACAAAGAGCGGTCAATTTTCGGTGTGAATTATGTGATAGAGCAAGGCGACTCTTTTTCTTTTCCTCATGTTTATACTGAGCCAGCAAAATCTTTAGATGATAATTTTGCCAGTCAAGGTGAGGCGTTAAGCGCATTGTATTGCGATCAATTCCAGCTTTTTGGTAGTTTTCGGATTCATCCAAGTTCACAAGATATTCAATTAGTGCCAGGATTAGTGCATAAAGCTAATGGTGGTGTTTTGATTTTAAGTGCGGCAACATTGTTATCTCAATTTGATTTATGGGGGCGATTAAAACAAATTCTGCAAACCCAAACTTTTGATTGGTATTCAGCCCATCCATTTAAAAATTTACCTTGTGATATACCAGGCTATGCGCTGAACTTAAAAGTGATTGTACTTGGTAATCGTACTGAATTAGCCACTTTGGCTGAGTTAGAAGAAAACCTTTATTCTTTTGCCGATTATGCTGAAATTGAAAGCTATGTTTCTGTGGCTGAAGTGGAGGAACAAAAAACGTGGGCGGGTTATGTACAACAAATGGCTCAAGAGCAAAATATTGAGCTAGATTTTTCGGCGTTAAATAAACTCTATCAATTATTAGTTCGTGAAAGTGAAGATCGCTTTTTAATTAATGCATCTCCTCTAAAATTAAAAGAAATATTACAAGATGCCTCAACTTTTGCAGAAAAAACAGCATTAAGTGCGGAGGATTTTGAGGATATTTTTCAACAAAAATTGGCGCAATATGGTTTCCTAAAAGAACAAACTTATGCCGATATTTTAAATGAGCAAGTTTATGTCGAAACTCAAGGAGAAATTGTTGGGCAAATTAATGGCCTTTCAGTAATTGAATATCCTGGTACGCCCGTATGTTTCGGCGAACCTTCGCGTATTAGTTGTATTGTGCAATTCGGCGAAGGGGAAGTGATCGACGTTGAAAGAAAAAATGAACTAGCGGGAAATATTCATGGTAAAGGCATGATGATTGCGCAAGCTTGTCTTTCCAATATATTAGATTTGCCATCGCAATTGCCATTTTCTGCCTCATTAGTGTTTGAACAGTCTTATGGTGAAATTGATGGTGATAGTGCATCTTTGGCGATTTTCTGTGTGCTTGCAAGTGCTTTGGCCGATTTGCCTTTGCCTCAAAATATCGCAATTACAGGATCGATTGATCAATTTGGACTTGTTCATTCTGTTGGTGGGGTAAATGATAAGATTGAAGGCTTTTTTACTATTTGCCAACGTCGTGGTTTAACTGGAAAGCAAGGTGTAATCATTCCAATGACGACTATTCAGCAACTGAGTTTGTCTGATGAAGTGAAAAGTGCGGTAAAAAATGGTGAATTTTTTATTTATCCTGTAGAAGATATTTATCAAGCTTGCGAATTATTATTTAATCGTGATTTGCTAGATGAAAACAAAGATTATACAGAAAAAACTGAGCCTTTATCTCGTCTTATTCAACGTCGAATTGAGGGGAGAGCTGATTCAGAAAGAAAAGGTTTTTGGAATTTCTTCCGCCCTTAATAGATAAAAGCGAACATTTGTTCGCTTTTATTTCTTCTATAATCTATCAAAGTGACTGCTCCGACAAGTTTTGCGAACAAGTGTTAGCTATTTACACTTTGATATGTTCTCTTTAGAATGTTTTATATCAGTTTAAAACTGAATTTATCATATATAAAGGAACCTAAAATGCAAAACACTTGTACACCTAATAAAAAAAGTAGCTATTCTTATGATGATTTGCTCGCGTCAGGTCGTGGCGAATTATTTGGCAAAGAAGGGCCACAATTACCCGCTCCAACCATGTTGATGATGGATCGCATTATTGAAATGAATGAGGATACAGGTGCTTTTAGTAAAGGATATATTGAAGCCGAACTTGATATTAAACCTGAATTGCCGTTCTTTGGTTGTCATTTCATTGGCGATCCAGTAATGCCAGGTTGTTTGGGATTGGATGCTATGTGGCAGCTTGTTGGGTTTTATTTAGGCTGGATTGGTGGCAAAGGAAAAGGCAGAGCATTAGGGGTTGGTGAAGTAAAATTTACAGGACAAATTTTGCCAACAGCTAAAAAAGTGGTGTACCGAATCCATATGAAACGAGTAATTAATCGTAAACTAGTTATGGGAATGGCTGATGGTGAAGTTGAAGTTGATGGCCGCGTTATTTATACAGCAACAGATTTAAAAGTTGGACTATTCCAAGATACCTCAGCATTTTAATTTTTCTTTATTAATTCATACAAAAGAGCGGTGAAAATTTTTCTTAGATTTTCACTGCACTTTTTTTATCCTTCTATCAATAAGCAACGTTCAATTACATCATATAAAGGTCATTGGAACATGCTAGTCTCTAAGGAAAGTTGTCCTTTTTCTATACGGATTTCTTTAGCAAATTTTTTTATAAGCACATCACGCATATTGTTTTTATCTAATGTATAAACAGGAATATTTTCCAGTAATTTAGCGACATTCTCATTTAAAAAAGGCATGATTGTTTGCATTTGTTGCATATATTGCTGTGGTTCTCCTGACCAACGTAAAATACGCATTTTCTTTAAGTAAACCGCGCCTTCTTCGGGATTATAATAAGGAATTGTATCGAAGGTCAGATTTAATTTTCCTGGCAATTTTTTATTGCCAAATTGAAATAAACCCTCTAAAGTACCGCTCATTTCTACACGTTTATCATTAGTTTGCCCAATTTGGGTACTCAAATTTCTTACTTGATAATCAAGAAAAAATAATCCTGGTAAGCCAAATTTATCCTCAATAGCGCCTTTCTCTTGTAGATATTGATTAATTTGATATTCAGTTATTGAAAAAGGTGAAGCCGATATATTAG
This sequence comes from Haemophilus sp. oral taxon 851 str. F0397, assembly GCF_000242295.1. Taxonomy (NCBI): domain Bacteria; kingdom Pseudomonadati; phylum Pseudomonadota; class Gammaproteobacteria; order Pasteurellales; family Pasteurellaceae; genus Haemophilus; species Haemophilus sp. oral taxon 851. The sequence continues at coordinate 99,234 of NZ_JH591079.1, read as the reverse complement.
GGGATACCGTTAAAGTTAAAATAGACGTTAACGTAAGAAATAATAATTTAATTTTTTTCATATTTAATTTTTAGTTAAGTTAAAAGCAAAATAAAAATAGTGGATAAATATACCACAAATAGCAATGGAGTGATGTAGTAATGAGCCCTGAATTTAAAGAATATGTTAACCAATTAGTTATAGCACATCGTGATGAAAGAATTTATCCTTTTCAATATGAAGGCAAGAAATTTTGGTTGAAGCAACCTGAAAAATTGAAAGGGATTTGGTTATTATTGAAACCGTATCCGAAGCAATCTTTTAAAAATGAACTACAAACTTTGTTAAATCTTGCTGAAAAAAATGCACCTGTTCCAATAGTCTCTTATCATGATGAGGATTTTTTTGTTTTGGAAGATGCGGGAGCCACTGTATCACAATGGCTATGTGATAAGAAGATAGATGATCAGCAAAAATTTTCGATTATTTATGACGCTTGTCTCGCTTTGATTGATTTACATACTAAAAATCTGGTGCATGGTCGTCCTGCTATTCGAGATATTACTTGGGATAAGGGAAAAGTTACTTTTCTTGATTTTGAATCTCGTTCAAGTAGTCAAAATCAAAATTGGTTAATCGTTCGAGATATGCTATTTTTCTTTGATAGTTTATGTCGAGAAGAAGATATTTCAGATGATTTTATTCAAAAAGTAGCATTGTATTATAAAGCACATTGTGAGGTACAAAATTGGCATAATATGATTATATATTTGCAGCGTTTTCTCTGGATTTACTATCTTTTGTTACCTTTTAAACCTATTGCAAAGACAGACTTAATTGCCGTTTATCGATTATTTGAAATTTTATTAATAAAGTAAAAATGATGAAGAAAACACTTTTTATTATTGTATTATCAAGCATATTAGCTGCTTGTACTGTAGGTGGTGGCGTCAGCGCTGGTGGCGGAAGTAACGGCGTTGGATTAGGACTAGGGATTGGCTCTGGTATTCGATTCTAGTGATGATGAAAAGTGCGGTAAGTTTTAGTAAAGTTTTTAAGGAACTTAGTAAAACTTCTTGCATTTTAAATTTTTACCACTATAATGCACCTCATGTTTCGGACGCGGGGTGGAGCAGCTTGGTAGCTCGTCGGG
>NZ_JH591079.1:0-98092 GCF_000242295.1 Haemophilus sp. oral taxon 851 str. F0397 | reverse complement strand
AGGCCGTCGGTTCAAATCCGGCCCCCGCAACCAATAATAAGTTCAGTAAAAGAACCCCAGTTTTGGGGTTTTTTTCTATAAGAAATTTAATAAAAACTGGGCTTAGGTTCCTGTGAACCTAACCCTTTTTTTATGCCTAAAATTTTTTGTAGAAGTTTTTAGATTAATCAAAAGAAGTTATTTTGACTAAAAACTGACACTACAGTATAGGAGTAGAAATTGGCTACATTAGAACAAAATTTACAAGAAATGCTACAAGGCGCAGTAGAGGATTTAGGCTGTGAACTTTGGGGTATTGAATGTCAACGCGCAGGCCGTTTTATGACTGTGCGTTTGTTTATTGATAAAGAAGGTGGCGTAACTGTTGATGATTGTGCTGATGTAAGTCGTCAAGTGAGCGCAATTTTAGACGTAGAAGATCCAATTGCGGATAAATACAATCTAGAAGTGTCGTCACCAGGTTTAGATCGTCCGCTATTTACCTTGCCACAATTTGAACGCTATATTGGGCAAGATATTGCTGTGCATTTGCGAATTCCAGTGATGGAACGCCGTAAATGGCAAGGTAAGTTAGAACGTATTGAAAACGATATGGTTACTTTAATCGTTGATGGACAGGAACAAGTTTTAGTCTTTGGTAACATTCAAAAAGCGAATGTTGTTGCAAAATTTTAAAAGGAGCAAAAGAAAAATGAGTAAAGAGATTTTACTGGCGGCAGAAGCCGTATCTAATGAGAAGTTATTACCACGTGAAAAAATTTTTGAAGCGTTAGAAAGTGCTATTGCGCTCTCTACTAAGAAAAAATACGAATACGAAACAGATATTCGTGTATCAATCAACCCAAAAACAGGTGATTTTGATACTTTCCGTCGTTGGTTAATTGTTGATGAAGTCAAAGTGCCAACGAAAGAAATCACTCTAGAAGCAGCACAATTTGAAGATCCAAATCTTCAACTAGGCGATTATGTAGAAGATCAAATCGAATCTATCGCATTTGACCGTATTGCAATGCAAACTGTACGCCAAGTAATTAGCACTAAAATCCGTGAGGCTGAGCGTGCAAAAGTCGTAGAACAGTTCCGTGCTGAAGAAGGTAAAATTGTCACCGGTACTGTGAAAAAAGTAAGTCGTGACAGTATCATTTTAGATCTTGGCAACAAAGCAGAAGCGATGATTGCTCGTGAAGACATGTTGCCACGTGAAAATTTCCGTCCAGGTGACCGTGTTCGTGGTGTACTTTATAAAGTAAATCCTGAAGGCAAAACTGCACAATTATTTGTGACACGTTCTAAGCCAGAAATGTTGATTGAATTATTCCGTATTGAAGTGCCTGAAATTGGTGAGGAAATGATTGAAATTCGTGGTGCGGCTCGTGATCCTGGTTCTCGCGCTAAAATTGCGGTGAAATCAAACGATAAACGTATTGACCCTGTTGGCGCTTGTGTGGGTATGCGTGGTGCGCGTGTTCAAGCCATTACCAATGAACTTGGCGGTGAGCGCGTAGATATCGTGCTTTGGGATGATAATCCAGCTCAATTTGTGATTAATGCAATGGCACCAGCTGATGTGTCTTCTATCATTGTTGATGAAGATAATCATTCTATGGATATTGCAGTTGAAGCAGCTAATCTTGCGCAAGCAATTGGTCGTAATGGTCAAAACGTGCGTTTAGCAACACAATTAACAGGTTGGACACTAAACGTAATGACGACTGATGATTTAAATGCAAAACATCAAGCAGAAGATAACAAAGTTTTAAACTTATTTATGAACGCATTAGAACTTGATGAAGAATTTGCACAAATCCTTGTAGAAGAAGGCTTCACAAGTTTAGAAGAAATTGCTTATGTGCCAATGAATGAATTGACAGCAATTGATGGTTTAGAAGATGAAGATCTTGTCGAAGAGCTTCAAACTCGAGCTAAAAATGCGATTACAGCTGCAGCAGTTGCTGAAGAAGAAGCATTGAAAAAAGCGAATATTGAAGATCGCTTATTGAATTTAGATGGTATGAATCGCCATGTGGCATTCAAATTAGCTGAAAAACAAATTACTACTCTCGAAGAACTCGCCGAACAGGGTGTAGATGATTTAGCAGATATTGAAGAATTAACAGCAGAACAGGCAGCAGATTTAATTATGGCTGCTCGTAATATCTGTTGGTTTGGCGAAGAATAAGGAGAGTAGTAATGACTGAAGATGTTAAGGCTGATGCGCCAAAAAAATTAAGCATTCAACGCAGAACAAAAACAACAGTGAGCAGCACCACAACTGGTGGAAAAAGCAAAGAAGTACAAGTAGAAGTACGTAAAAAACGCACAGTAAAAACTGATATTGCTCAACAAGAAGAAGCAAAATTAAAAGCACAGCAAGAAGCGGAAGCGAAAAAAATTGCTGAACAAAAAGCGGCAGAAGAAAAAGTTCGTTTAGAAGCTGAAAAAGCAGCAGCTAAGAAAGAAGCTGATGAAAAAGCAAAAGCTGAAAAAGCGAAAGCAGAAACAGCTAAGCCAGCAAAAAGTGCGGTAGATTCTAAAGCTAAATCTATTGATCCTGAAAAAGAGAAACGTAAAGCAGAAGAAGCAGAACTTCGTCGTAAAGCTGAAGAATTAGCTCGTCAAAAAGCAGAAGAACAAGCTCGCCGTGCAGCAGAAGAAGCGAAACGTTATGCTGAAGCAGATGATTCAGACAATGAATCTTCTTCTGAAGACTATTCTGATTACAACTTAAGTTCAAGATATGCACTTGAAGCAGAAGATGAAGAAGATCGTCGTAACGAAAACCGTGGCCGTGGCAAAAATAAAGTAGCGAAAGCGAAAAAAGGTGGTCGCGACGATGAAAATAGCAAAAACTCGAAAAACGAGCGCGAATCTAATCGTAAAAATCAAAAAGATGCTAAGTTTGGTAAAGGTAAAAACGGCAAAAAAGGTGCCGCACTTCAACAAGCCTTTACTAAACCAGTTCAAGCTGTAAAAGCGGATGTTGTCATTGGTGAAACCATCACCGTTGCTGAATTAGCGAACAAGATGGCTGTAAAAGCGACTGAAATCATCAAAACGATGATGAAGATGGGCGAAATGGTTACTATTAACCAAGTTATCGATCAAGAAACCGCTCAATTAGTAGCGGAAGAACTTGGTCATAAAGTGATTCTTCGCAATGAAAATGAGCTTGAAGAAGCGGTATTAGGCGATCGCGATGTAAACGCAGAAAAAGTAACGCGTGCACCAGTTGTAACCATCATGGGTCACGTTGACCATGGTAAAACCTCTTTACTTGACTATATTCGTAAAGCGAAAGTGGCTGCAGGTGAAGCGGGTGGTATTACCCAACATATCGGTGCGTATCACGTAGAAATGGATGATGGCAAAATGATCACCTTCTTGGATACTCCGGGGCACGCCGCGTTTACTTCTATGCGTGCACGCGGTGCAAAAGCAACAGATATCGTTGTTCTTGTTGTGGCTGCCGATGATGGTGTGATGCCTCAAACTATCGAAGCAATTCAACACGCAAAAGCAGCGGGTGCACCTTTAGTGGTTGCAGTAAATAAAATCGATAAACCAGAAGCAAACCCAGACCGTGTTGAGCAAGAATTATTACAACATGATGTAATTTCTGAAAAATTCGGTGGTGATGTGCAATTCGTTCCAGTATCAGCGAAGAAAGGTACAGGGGTTGATGAGTTATTAGATGCAATCTTACTTCAATCTGAAGTACTTGAATTGACCGCTGTAAAAGACGGCATGGCAAGTGGTGTAGTCATTGAATCTTACTTGGATAAAGGTCGTGGCCCTGTGGCAACTATCTTGGTTCAATCAGGTACATTACATAAAGGTGACATCGTACTTTGTGGTTTTGAATACGGCCGTGTGCGCGCAATGCGTGATGAAAACGGAAAAGAAGTGGATGAAGCAGGTCCTTCAATTCCAGTTGAATTATTAGGTCTTTCAGGTGTACCAGCAGCGGGTGATGAAGCAACCGTTGTACGTGATGAGAAAAAAGCACGTGAAGTGGCGTTATATCGTCAAGGTAAATTCCGTGAAGTGAAATTAGCTCGTCAGCAAAAAGCGAAACTTGAAAATATGTTTAGCAATATGTCTGAAGGCGATGTGGCTGAATTGAACGTCATTGTGAAAGCGGACGTACAAGGCTCTGTAGAAGCGATTGTTCAAGCGTTAAATGAGCTTTCTACCAATGAAGTAAAAGTTAAAGTTGTTGGTTCTGGTGTAGGTGGTATTACTGAAACTGATGCAACTTTAGCTGCAGCATCTAATGCCATTATTGTTGGCTTTAACGTTCGTGCTGATGCGTCTGCGCGTCGTGTCATTGAAGCGGAAAACATTGATTTACGTTACTACTCAATCATCTATGAATTGTTGAATGAAATTAAAGCAGCAATGAGCGGTATGTTAGAGCCTGAATTTAAACAAGAAATTATTGGCTTAGCTGAAGTTCGTGATGTATTCCGTCATCCGAAATTTGGTGCAATTGCAGGTTGTATGGTGACCGAAGGTGTAGTGAAACGTAACAACCCAATCCGTGTATTACGTGACAACGTCGTTATCTTTGAAGGGGAATTAGAATCTCTTCGCCGTTTCAAAGACGATGTATCTGAAGTTCGTAACGGTATGGAATGTGGTATCGGCGTGAAAAACTACAACGATGTAAAAGTCGGCGATCAAATCGAGGTGTTTGAAGTGGTTGAAGTTAAACGTTCAATCTAACTTTTAACAAAATAAAGGGCGGTTAAAAATCATCTGGTTTTTAACCGCCCTTTTGTTATTAAATAAACCGCATCAAAATTATAAACCAGTTAAATCCTCTGCAATTTCTTCAGCTTGTTTAATCACATAAGTTACCGCTTCTTCCTGTTTATCGGGTGGATATTTGTAGCGTTGTAGGGCGCGTTTAACGAGAATACGCATTTTTGCTCGTACCGCCTCTTTGTATTGCCAGTCGATTGTGACCGATTTTCTAAGTGTTTCCGTGATTTCTTTCGCCAGTTTAGAAAGCACTTCATCACCCATCAAATCTTTTGCACTTTGATTTTGAGATAGAGCTTCATAGAAGGCTAGTTCTTCCTTGGTTAATCCTAGTTTTTTCCCTAATGCTAAACGTTCTTGGAAATCTTGGCTCATTTTAAAGAGTTCGTCCAAAATCTCTACCACAGTCAAATTGTGATTGTGGTATTGATTCAATGCTTCCTTCAAACGCTGTTCAAAATCTTTTTGCAATGTTAAGTTTGTGCCTGATTTAACTTTAATTTCACTTGCTAAATAACGTTCCATTGCCGTAACCCATAAATTTTTAGTTGGGCTATTTTTAACAGTTTGTAAAAATTCCTCGGAAAGCAAGCTAATTTGTGGTTGTGGTTTTTCTAGCAGATCAAATAAATCAATCACGCCTTCAGAATACACAGTTTGATTAACCAGTTTTTTTAATAAAATCTGTCTTTCATTTGTGCCTGTGCCTTTTTGTTCACGTTTAGTTAAAATTGCCCGTACGGCATCATAAAAGGCTATTTCTTGGTTATATGGCTCAACTTCAGCCAATGCGCCACATAGCATATAGCCTTTTTTTACCAAGCCTGCCGCTTTCAAAAAGGCTTTTTTGCGTGGTTCGCTTTCTTTTTTATTAAACCAATGTTGCTCGTGTGCTTTGCCATCAAACGGTAATTGATCAAGGCTTAAAATATGGTTGGCGGCAAACCGAATAGCCATCAAAAGATCATTCGGATTATCTTTTTCTAAGGCAATCTGAACATCAAAAGTTTTTCCTTCAACTGGCGTTGCAAACAGGCTGCGGATAACTTCTAAATGCTCTTTCATTTTAAAGAATACATCAATTACGCTATCAGCCAGTTTGCCCTTGCCTTGTGAATTCGTGTATTGCTGGGTGGCTTCTTTGAGCTTGTCAGCAATGCCTACATAATCCACAATCAAGCCACCATTTTCTCGGCTTTTATTGCGGAATACACGGTTAACCCGCGCAATCGCCTGCATCAGGTTGTGCCCTTGCATCGGCTTGTCGATATACATCGTATTACAGCAAGGCGCATCAAAACCCGTCAGCCACATATCGCGCACAATCACGACTTTCAGCGGATCGTTCGGGTCTTTAAAGCGGCGTTCTAGCGTTTGTTTTTCCTGTTTACTGTAAACGTGTTTCTGCATTTCCGGCGCATCGGAAGCAGAACCCGTCATCACAATTTTAATTGCCCCTTCGTTAATATTGTCCGAATGCCATTCAGGGCGCAGTTTGATGATTTCATTGTATAAGTCCACGCAAATTTGACGGCTGGAAACCACCATCATCGCTTTGCTGTCGACGACTTCATTGCGTTTGGCGAAATGCTGCACAAAATCCGCGGCTAAATCAGCCAGGCGGGCTTGCGACCCTAGCAATTTTTCCTGCAACCGCAGGGCAGGGGATCGCTCCTCTTCCAGAAGCTCATCAATTTCTTTGAATAGCTCATCGTGTTCTTTTTCGTTTAAGCGGATTTGGCGTGCTTCATACACAATCGGCACGGTTGCACCATCTTCCACCGCATCTTGCAAGTCATAAATCGACACATACCGCCCGAACACATCTTGCGTGTCCTTATCTTCTAGGCTAATCGGCGTACCGGTAAAACCGATAAACGAAGCATTGGGCAGCGCATCGCGCAAATGGCGAGCATAACCTGCTTGGAATTTGCCGTTATGCAATTTTTGCGTAAAGCCATATTGGCTGCGGTGTGCCTCATCGCTGATTACAATAATATTGCTGCGCTCATTTAAAACAGGGAAGCGGCTTTCTTCCTCATTTAAGGCGAATTTCTGAATCGTAGTAAAAAACACGCCGCCGACTTCATTTTGTGCGAGCAGTTGGCGCAGTTGATCGCGGTCTTCCATTTGTTGCGGTGTTTGTTTGATTAAATCTTTGCCTGAAGAAAAGGTTTGGAAAAGCTGACCGTCCAAATCGTTGCGGTCGGTAACCACCACAATGGTGGGATTTTTCAATTCAGGCTGCGTAAGCAGTTTGCCGGCATAAAACAACATGGAAATCGATTTCCCCGAACCCTGCGTATGCCACATCACGCCAATGCGACGGTCGCCTTTTTCAGAAGTCGCAAAAATCGTGGATTCTACTGCTTCATTCACGCCGTAATACTGATGATATGCCGCAATTTTCTTGATTAACGCTCCGTTAGAACCGCGTTCAAACAGCACAAAATAACGCACATAATCGAGCAATTTTTGCGGCGTAAGCAAGCCATTGAGCAGGCTTTGCAACTCATCGTCAAAATATAACCGCGCGCTTTTATTTTTTTCATCGACCACTTTCCACGGCGTAAAGCGTTGGAAATCTGCCGAAAGCGAGCCCAAACGTGCAGCAATGCCGTCTGAAATAATCAGGGTTTGGTTGTAAACAAACAGAGCGGCAATTTCATCTTTATAGGTTTCAAACTGATTAAACGCCTGCAACAAATCCGCCGATTCACGCAGCGGATTTTTCAGTTCAAATACCACCAAGGGCAGGCCATTTACAAAGCCGATAATATCAGGAATCCGCTTTCTCCCTTTACGGCTGCGGATTTCCAGCTGATTGACGGCAACAAAGCGGTTGTTCTTCACATGCTCAAAATCCACCAAGCGCGCCATCTCGATTTTCTGCTCACCGTCAGCTTGATATTCCACCCGAAAGCCATCGCGCAACAGTTTATAAAACGCCTGATTACGCACCACCAAGTCACCAATATCGCTTTTCGTTGTTGATTTCACCACAGAATCCACCGCACTTTCAGGCAGCTGCGGATTAAGCTTACGCACCGCCTCACGCAGTTGCTCAACAAAGACTACGCCGCTCAAATCGCCACGGGCAAACTCGCCTTCATGAACAGGCAAGTCTTTACCGTAGCGATATTCCCAACCGAGGGATTGCAGACGTTGAAGGGTAAGTTGTTCGATGTCATTTTCGTTGAGCATGATGCGCTCCTTAGTGTATTGGGTTTAAATATCCCCTTTAGGAAAGAGGAAAATAGTATCGGGCTTAATTTGAATTTATATGTTTTTCATTGGTAAATTTTTCTGCAAATCCGACCGCTTATAATCAACAAATCTCCAAAATAGTCCCCCTCTTTAGCAAAGAGGGGATAGGGGAGATTTGGCAGAGGTGAAATCAGCCTTTTAATTCATACTTCAAATTAAGAGAATCATAGAAATCTAAGAATTCTTGATTTAGATTTGAGTATTCATCTTTGAATACAGGGGCATTATTTCCTTGGGTATCATCAGAAATAACATTACCTAATATTTCTGATAAATTCTTTTTAAGAATAAATTGATCAACGATTTCTCCCCAAGAGGGATTTTGATGAATTAATTCATAATTATTTAGATCACCAATTAAATCCGATTCTTCGAATTTTTGTCTTTTTATTTCCCGTTTCTTAGGTATTAAAATATAAGAACAAGCTTGAGAAAATTTCGCTTTTTCAGAAGGTGGATTAAATTTGCTTGTAGAAAAATCATCAGCTACTCCATTAGATTCAATATAAATGCAAGATGTAGAGTAATTAGGTGATTTTTGAACAAAGAATTTACAGTTATCAATATCATGTGTTGATAGGATTCTTTCTACATCAGAATAAAAATCTTCTAAAAAATCCTTTAAATCTGCAATGTATTCAGGATTTTCGATATAGCATTTCCCATTAGAAGCATGAGAATTTCTGATTTCTTCCATTCGTTGAAGAAATGCAGTTTTAGTTGGGTATGTAATGTTGCGTCTTTTTAAGTAGCAAGGTTTGCCTCTAGGCATTTTAAATTTCTCCATTTAATAATTTAGGTAATAACAAATCTCTTGTTTTTACTAGATTTTTGTTTTCCATAGTTAAGTTTTTAATTTGTGCAAATATATTACTAATTTTCATCTGAAAAGCTTTTATCAATTCTTCATTTGGTATAAGTATTTCAATTCCTTTAATTGTTTTTGAGTTAACAGCTGTTGCAATTGATGATGTACTTCCAAGGCTATTGAAATCAAATTGTTGAAAGAATAGATATAAATATTCGGTTGTTAAGAATGATTTATCAGTTATTTTAAAATGAGCTATGGCTTCATTCGTTGTAGTCTCACTCGTTGTGATTGATACACGTCCAATTGTTAATTTAAAACTGAGTAAAACAGTATTCTCTGGAATTTTACGAATATTAAATTTATCCACGGCTTGATTTGTTAAGAATTCACTACTCTCAGTAATAAATACTCCGGAATTTCCCATATCCTTAATAGAAATCCATTGCATATCATCGGGATTTGTAGAAAACCATTCAGTTTCTTTTCTTGGTGGTGTTTTACCTATGCCAATATCAAATAATTCATCAGCTGGCTTAACCTCCCATCCCTTCGGCACTTCAACCCCATCAACCTCCACCATCTCACACGGAAACGCTTTGGCGGTTTCGGTTAATTCGGCGTAGCGGTCAGGCTGTGTTTGTGAAAGTGCGGTAAGTTCTTCGGCTGTTTTTCCACTGATTGCCTGCATGACTGCCAGCTCCGCTTGTTCAAGGCTAAGGCCGTCTGAAAGGGCTTGGACTTTGGCACGCACGGGATCAAAATCGACAAACCAGCTTTTAAACAGGGCTTGGGCGATTTGTTCCAAGGTTTTGTTGATTTGGGTGTTGAGTTGAATTTTTTTATCTAATCCATCCAAAACGGTTACAATATTTTTTTGTTTTATAATATTAGGAATAATTTGTATAGGAAATTTTTCTAGACTATTAATTGTTATTTGTGGCTGTGCACTACCTGTTCTTAATGAATAAGTATCTGAATTCTTGAGGACCCAATAAATATATTTCTTATCAAATTTAGTTTCATCAATATCAATAATTATTGCAAGATTTGTAATTGAACATTGATGTGGAGACATTTTTATATCTCCAGTACCACCAGCTCCACGACAAACTATAATTAATTGCTCTTGCTCAAATTCATAAGAATTTAAATAACCAACAATTTGATAACCACTAAACACGGGATGCTTTCCATGTTCAAGAATTTCGCTTTTTTTGAGAATTTTTCCATATTTAAATTTTGCAATATCTCCTAAAAATATTCTATTCAAATCATTCATACCCCAATCCTCCTAAATTCTTTTTAATCTCTGCTTCCAACTCCGCACTTTTTGCAAATTGTTCCTTTAAAAGAGCGGTCAGATTTTGCATTTTTTCTGCAAATGGCACGCCGTCGTCTTCTTGTTCTGCGGTGCCGACGTAGCGTCCCGGTGTGAGGACGAAATCGTTACCCGCAATGTCTTCTAAAGTCGCGGATTTGCAGAAAGCGGCTTGGTCTTCATAGCCGTCTGATGTTTGCCAAGCGTGGAGGGTGTTGGCAATTTTGGCGATATCGTCAGCGGTGAAATCGCGCAAGACGCGGTCTTTCATATAGCCGATTTGGCGGGCATCGATAAACAATACTTCGCCTTTGCGCTTTTTGTTGCGGTTTAAGAACCAAATACAGGCGGGGATTTGGGTGTTGGTGAAGAGCTGACCGGGCAGGGCAACCATACATTCAACCAAGTCGGCATTGATGATGGCTTTGCGGATTTCGCCTTCGTTGTTGGTTTGGCTGCTCATGGAGCCGTTGGCCAGTAATAATGCCATTTTGCCGTTGGGCGAGAGGTGGTAAATCATGTGTTGCAGCCAAGCAAAGTTGGCGTTGCCTTTCGGCGGTGTGCCGTATGCCCAGCGTGGATCATCGGCAAGGGATTCGCTCCACCAATCGCTAATGTTGAATGGCGGGTTTGCCATGATGAAATCCATCTTTTTGTCGATGTGTTGCGGCTGCGTGAAGCTGTCGGCGTTGTGTTTGCCGAAGTCGTAATCAATGCCGCGAATCGCCATATTCATGGCGGCAAGTTTCCAAGTGGTCGGGTTGAATTCTTGCCCATAGATGGAAACGTTGTTGATGTTGCCTTGATGGGCGGTAATAAAGCGTTCGGTTTGCACGAAAAAGCCGCCGCTGCCCATGGCCGGGTCATATACGCGGCCTGAGTAGGGCTCGAGCATTTCGACAATCAGGGAAACAATGGATTTGGGCGTGAAATATTGTCCGCCGCGTTTGCCTTCGGCTTGGGCAAAGCGACCAAGGAAGTATTCGTAAACGTGGCCGAGTATGTCTTTTGCGCCTAAATGTACGGGCTCGCCGTTGTAAGTCGGACGGGTAAAGTGGGTATCGGAGAAGAGGATAATCAGTCCGCGCAGGGTGTCTTCGTTTACCGCATAGCCGCTGATGCGTTGGAGTACGCCTTTGAGTTTTTCGTTATTTTTTTCAATAGCATCGAAGGCATCGTCAATGAGCTTTGACACGCCGGAAAATTTTCCACCCCAAGGCAATTCTGCCCCAGTGTTGAGAATAGAGACTTCTTGTAAGGCTTGCCAACGCGCAGAGACTGGCACCCAAAATACGTTATCTGCGGTGTAATAATCACGGTTTTCCAGTTCAGCGGTTAAGGCTTCTTGATACTCTTCTTCAGTATCAAAAAAAGTGCGGTCAAGATAGAGGGGATTTTCAGGTGTGGAGAGTTCTGCCTGAATTTTTTCCTGTTGATGGGTGAAACTATCAGAAATGTATTTTAAGAAGATAAGACCAAGAACGATATGTTTATAGTTAGCGGCATCAAGTTGTTGGCGGAGTTTATCAGCAGATATCCAAAATTTTTCATCTAATTCATTTAAAAATGCTTGTTGTAATGTGTGATTTTCATCGACAATCTTGGTCGTCTCGTCTCGTCTCGTCTCGTCTCGTCTCGTCTCGCTTGCATAAATTATGCCCTCTGTAAAGTGATTTTTATCGGAAGTTTGAAAATTCAAACAAATTATCAGGTGCCATTTTATCGAAAAACAGTATCGGGTTGAAAGGGATTTTTGCGTGCTAAATTCAATGATTTCCAGTAGAATGAGGCGCTTTTATAAATAAGGAATAACTATGGCAAGAGAATTTAAACGTAGCGATCGCGTCGCTCAAGAAATACAAAAAGAAATAGCAGTCATTTTACAACGCGAAGTGAAAGATCCCCGTATTGGGATGGTGACGGTTTCTGATGTGGAAGTGTCGAGCGATTTATCTTACGCAAAAATCTTCGTGACTTTTTTATTCGATCACGATGAAACGGCAATTGAGCAAGGCATGAAAGGCTTAGAAAAAGCATCGCCTTATATTCGTTCATTACTAGGCAAAGCGATGCGTTTACGTATCGTGCCAGAGATTCGCTTTATTTACGATCAATCCTTAGTGGAAGGGATGCGTATGTCAAATCTTGTGACCAATGTTGTGCGTGAAGATGAGAAAAAACACGTTGAGGAAAGCAACTAATGTCTAGACCTCGTAAACGCTGGCGTGATGTTGATGGTGTATTTTTGTTGGATAAACCACAAGGTATGTCATCAAATGACATCATGCAAAAGGTGAAGCGTTTATTTCAAGCAAACAAAGCCGGGCATACTGGCGCGCTCGATCCGTTGGCAACGGGGATGTTGCCGATTTGCTTGGGTGAAGCAACTAAGTTTTCACAATTTTTGCTTGATGCAGATAAGCGTTATCTTGTTACGGCAAAATTAGGCGAACGTACCGATACTTCCGATTCGGAAGGGCAAGTCGTGGAAACTCGAGAGGTTCATATTGAAACTCAGCAAATTTTGACCGCACTTGAACAATTTCGTGGCGATATTTTGCAAGTGCCAACCATGTTTTCTGCACTAAAACATAACGGTAAACCGCTTTATGAATATGCGCGACAAGGTATTACGGTTGAGCGTGAGGCTCGCCCAATTACGATTTTTGAACTCAATTTTATTGAATATCATGCACCTTATTTAACCTTAGAAGTGCATTGTTCAAAAGGTACTTATATTCGCACCTTAGTCGATGATTTGGGTGAAGTGCTAGGTTGTGGCGCGCATGTGACAATGTTACGCCGTACAGCCGTAGCGGATTACCCCGTAGCAGAAATGATGCCAATTGATGAGTTACAACTGCTCGCTGAAAGTTTTCCATTAAGTGAATTGGATCGACTATTACTTCCAACCGATACCGCAGTAAGTAAATTGCCCGCTTTTCATTTGAATGCAGAGCAGAGTAAAGCCATTGGTTTTGGTCAACGAGTGAAATTTGCTAACGACCAGCAATTAAGCGGTCAAGTGCGGTTATTTTCAGCGGAGAATTTATTTTTAGGCGTAGCCTTAATCGATGGAAATATTATTCGCCCACAACGCTTAATCACGCAATCCGCATAACTTAATTGCCTTTCCTATAAAATTCTAGTAATCTCATCTGTAATTAATTTTTTACAATATGTGTAAACTAAATTTTGCAGGTGAGTTTTATGGAAGCCCTTAAGGATTTACGTTCTGAAATTGATTCGCTTGATCGCGAACTTATCCAACTTTTTGCTAAACGTCTTGAGTTGGTTTCTCAAGTCGGTAAAGTTAAACATCAACATGGATTACCTATTTATGCGCCTGAGCGTGAAATAGCAATGCTCCAAGCGCGTCGTTTAGAGGCTGAAAAAGCAGGCATTTCAGCAGATCTGATTGAAGATGTTCTACGCCGTTTTATGCGCGAATCCTATGCCAATGAAAACCAATTTGGCTTTAAAACCATCAATCCTGATATTCACAAAATTGTTATCGTGGGCGGTTATGGTAAATTGGGTGGCTTATTTGCCCGTTACTTACGTGCATCTGGTTATCCAATTTCTATCTTAGATCGCGAAGATTGGGCGGTGGCTGAAAGTATTTTAACAAATGCGGATGTCGTGATCGTTTCCGTCCCCATTAATATTACTTTGGAAACAATTGAACGCTTAAAACCTTATTTAACGGAAAACATGCTACTTGCAGATTTAACCTCTGTTAAGCGTGAACCGCTGGCGAAAATGCTTGAAATCCATTCTGGTGCTGTTTTAGGTTTACATCCAATGTTTGGGCCAGATATTGCAAGTATGGCAAAACAAGTGGTTGTGCGTTGTGATGGACGTTTTC
The DNA here is from genome assembly GCF_000242295.1 of Haemophilus sp. oral taxon 851 str. F0397. Lineage (NCBI taxonomy): Bacteria > Pseudomonadati > Pseudomonadota > Gammaproteobacteria > Pasteurellales > Pasteurellaceae > Haemophilus > Haemophilus sp. oral taxon 851. The sequence goes on along the minus strand of NZ_JH591079.1, from coordinate 84,064 downwards.
CTGAACGTTACGAATGGTTACTTGAGCAAGTTCAAATTTGGGGTGCAAAAATTTATCAAACCGATGCGACAGAACACGATCACAATATGACTTATATACAAGCCTTGCGCCATTTTTCAACTTTCGCGAATGGTTTACATCTTTCTAAACAGCCTGTTCATCTTGCTAATTTATTGGCGCTTTCTTCTCCTATTTATCGCTTAGAACTTGCGATGATCGGTCGTTTATTTGCGCAAGATGCAGAGCTTTATGCAGATATTATTATGGATAAACCAGAAAATTTAGCGGTAATCGAAACACTAAAACAAACTTACGAAGAAGCTTTAACTTTCTTTGAAAATAATGATCGTCAAGGTTTTATTGATGCTTTCCATAAGGTGCGTGACTGGTTTGGCGACTATTCCGAACAATTCTTAAAAGAAAGCCGTCAGCTATTGCAGCAGGCAAATGATTTGAAACAAGGGTAGGGAAAAGTGCGGTGAAATTTCACCGCATTTTTCTTTTACTGTCTCGCTAATCTTAAATTTTCAGGTAAATTCTCAAAATTAGAGCGGAATGGATTAATGTCTAATCCGCCACGTCGAGTATAGCGTGCGTAAACGGTGAGTTTTTCTGGTTTTGCGTAGTGCATTAAATCGCAAAAAATACGTTCGACACATTGTTCGTGGAATTCATTATGCTGACGGAACGATACAACGTAACGCAATAATTTTTCGTGATTGATTTTTTTACCAACATAATGAATATGCAAGGTGCCCCAGTCTGGTTGATTGGTAATCAGGCAGTTAGATTTCAATAAATGACTGACTAATTTTTCTTCGACAATTTCATCAGATACACAATCTTTCAGCCAATCAGCGTTAAATTGGTAGCTGGTAATTTCAATATCTTGTTCATCAATGCAATCGCCTTGTAAATGATCAATTTTTTGAAAATCATAAACTGCCACTGGATTTAATCGCACTTTTACATCGCCTTGCGCACATTCGCTTAAATCGCGTTGCATAGTTTGTTGAACGGCGTTGAAGTCGGCAAATTTGCTTTGGTTGAAGCTATTTAAATAAAGTTTAAAACTTTTTGACTCAATCAAATTTTGGCTTTGATAATCCAGATAAATATCTGCGATAGCCACTTGTGGCAAGCCTTTTTCGTTGAGCCACGAGATTTCATAAGCCGTCCAAATATCGGCGCCGATAGTAAATGGTTGGTTTTGGGTAATGCCTAACCCATCACGATTTAACGCGCGTGGCACAGGCTGTAATAAAGTGCGGTCATATTGAGAGGCATATTCTGTTTTTTGACCGAGTTTTAAGGATTTTAAGCTGTTGTCTTGGTAATTCATCTTTTCTCCGATTAGGTGTCCGACTTTTGCAAATTTCGACACTTTATAAATTAATTACAAAAAATTCCACGATAGATTCGAAACTAATCGACAGGTATCGCATTTAAAATTAAAGGTATCAAAAATCGCGTCTTTTAACGCCCAATTTGCACCACAAGAAGGGCAGCAACGGGATTTTTCAGATTCTAAAGATTGCCCACCTACACGATATAAATAATAGTAAGTCGCTATGCCTGTTTCTTTTTCTATTTCTTGGGCTAAATAGCGTCCGTGTTTTGAAAGCGTGCTTTGATACTCAGAAATTTCAGCCAAAGATTGTTGTTCTAATACCGCTCCATTCATTTGCAGTTGATCACAGGCTTGCCAATTTTCTTGCCATTTAATCAGATCTTGGCTTAAGTGCGGTTGATTTTTCAACTGTTTATACAAAGGGATTGGTGCGAAATTTTCTCCGCTATGAATCGGCGAGCAGCTTTGTAAATAAGTCGTGTAAAGCACCTGCCAAGCTGGCGAGGCATTTTCTGCCGTTTGATCTGAATTGAAATCATCGCCCACAAGTTGAAAACCATCAAAAATTACGCCGCACTTTTCGGCTTCTTGTAATGCGCGATTCACTTCTGCGTTATTATTTTGCGGGAAAAGACTATCTTGCTCAGGGCAAATGACACGCATAGCAAAGCCTTGTGCCCCATCTTCTTCCGCTAAATATAAAGGAATTTCACGTCCGATAATCTGCCCGTTATACCGCCATTGATCGATCACGGCATTAAGTAAACGACTTTGTGATTCAATATTATTTTCAAGGGCAGTCAGGCGAAAATAGGTTTCGATTAAATACATAAATTTTTTAATTGCTGTCCGATTTGGTTTAATCCGTTTAAACGTGTTTCGCTTAAACGTTGTGAAATGCCGAGTTCGCTAAAAAATACAGTAATATCAAATGTATTCAATTCATCCGCTGTTTTACCATTGATTTTATTGAATAAAATCCAAAGCAAGCCATTCATAATTCTGGCTTCGCTAAATCCGTTGAATTGAAAAGTGCGGTCATTTTTAGGCATAATTTGAAACCACATTTGTGCTTCGCAGCCAGTAATGGGTTGCATTTGAGCAAGTTCATCATCGTTTGGGCGAGGTAAATTTTTGCCAGCTTGAATAATCAGGCGATAGCGTTCTTCCCAATTTTTAGCTTGTTTTAATTGTTCTATTATCATTGTAATAAATCCAGTGCTTTGTCTAAGGCGGTAAAAAATGCCTCTACATCTTCCTGCGTATTATAAGGGGCAAAAGAAAGACGCAATATGGTGCGTTCGCCTAAGCGTGCTAAATAAGGTTGGGCACAATGTTCGCCCACACGAAGCGCAATATTTTGTTCGCTCAAAAGTGTAGAAAGATCGGAACAGTCAATGCCGTCAAATATAAAGCAAACGACAGTGCTTGGTTGAGGGGAATTGAATAATCGGCAATTCTTGTAAGATTTTAACCGCACTTTGACGGATTCAGACAAGGATATGGCGTGCTGTTCTGCTGCCGTAAAATCCCATTTTTGTAACCAATCCAGTATGGCATTAAAGCCAATAACTCCAGCAATATTGGGTGTGCCCGCTTCTAAACGATAAGGCAATTCGGCAAAAGTAATACGATCATTTGATACACGATCAACCATTTTTCCACCGAAAAAGAGCGGTTGAAGTTGAGAAAGTGCGGTTAATTTTCCTGTTAAAACGCCAAGCCCATTTGGGCCATAAATTTTATGGGCAGAAAATGCGAGGAAATCTGCATCTAAATCTTGTAAATCGATTTTAATATGACTAATCGCTTGTGCAGCATCCACTAAAACCAACGCATGACTATGTTTTCTAATAAGTTGAATCAGGCGTTTAATCGGCTGTTCTGTGCCCGTAACATTTGAAACAAAATTCAGCGCAACGAGTTTAGTTTTTTCAGAAATGGCAGAAATAAGGGCATTTTCATCAATTAGCCAATTATCTAAAATCGGTAAAACTCGAATTTTTGCACCGCACTTTTTCGCCGTTTCGTGCCAAGTGACAAAATTAGCATGATGATCTGCTTGGCTAATCAGAATTTCATCTTCTGCGTTTAATTGCGGTAGTAATCCATTCGCCACTAAGTTTATTGCGTGAGTTGTACCCGACGTCCAAATAACAGCGCGTTTATCTTCTGCATTAACCCATTCTTTAACCTGTGTGCGAGCCTGTTCATATTGCGCAGTTTGGGCAGCATCATATTGGCTGCGATGTACTGAACCGGCAGAAGCATAAAATTCGGCGGTACGATCAATTAACACTTGAGGTTTCAACGCGGTGGCGGCGTTATCTAAATAAACAACCGCGTCTTCATGTTGAAAATAGGGAAATTCTTGACGGAAAGTTTGATAATCAAAAGCCATATTGATTTTTCTCTTGTCTGCGCCATTGACTTGGTTCAATTGGATTATTGTCCTCCCAGAGACCAATTCGTTTGGCTTGTGCATTTTCTTGTGCTTGAAGATAAATCGGATCATGGGAATATTGCTTATAGGCCCATGCCATACCTTGTTTAACCATTTCTAAATTAATATTTTTATCTTGATAATAAACAATCGCCAATGTGCGTTGATAGCGATCTTGACCTTTTAAAGAAAGACGTACATCACGAAGATAGACCATATCAGACAACGCTTTTTTAGATTTTTGTCCAAAAGCTTGTTTTTTCTCTGGCGCATCAATTTCAGCTAGCCGTACTTTGATTTGTCGATTATTTTTAGCAAGGCAGGTAAGTGTATCGCCGTCACTAATGCCAACGACACGGCAAGTATTTTCTTCACTAGAGCACGCCGAAAGTGCGGTAAAAATTAGTAATAGAATAGCAAATAGCGATTTTCGATTTATCATTTTGCAAGGTTCTTGATCTAAGTCTAGTTATTTTACCGAAAAAAACTGGTCAATTCAGAAAAAAAAAGCGTAAAATAATTTTGAAACATTATGAGAAAAGTTGAAAAAAAGGTTGTATATGATTCAAAAATCATTTTTATTGGCCCGTTCGTTGGTCATTTTGTACATTATGTTATATCTCGGAAATCTTATTGCTCATTATGTGCCAGCCGGTGTACCAGGGAGTATTTGGGGATTGTTATTGCTCTTTTTAGGTTTAACGACACGATTAATTCATTTAGATTGGATTTATTTAGGCGCGAGCTTATTGATTCGTTTTATGGCGGTGCTTTTTGTGCCGGTAAGTGTTGGAATCATTAAATATTCAGATTTATTAATAGAACAAGTGAATATTTTATTGATTCCTAATGTTGTCAGCACTTGCGTAACTTTGGTCGTCATGGGGTTGTTAGGGAATCATTTATTCCATTTACAATCTTTTACACACAAGCGTAAAAAAGTTATTAAACGCCGTGAAAACCAAGCTAAACAAATGAATGAATCAGCTTAATATAGTGGGAAAGTTTTATATGCAGCAGTACATTATTTATCTTTATACATTTTTGACTATTTTCGGATTTTGGCTCGCACTACAAATTAGCAAACGCTGGAAATCAATGATTTTTAATACTTTTATTTTAACGGTATTAATTTTGGTTGTGATTTTAGTGATAGGTAAGATTCCTTATGATGATTATATGGCAGGAAATGCGCCTATTAATAATTTACTTGGCTTGAGTATTGTTGCTCTTGCATTACCTCTTTATGAACAACTTCGCCAAATTGCTAAACAATGGAAGATTATTTTATCTATTGTGGTGATCGCATCTTTTTTCTCGATGCTAAGCGGGGCGGTATTAGCACTCATACTTGGTGCATCACCTGAAATGGTGGCGACGGTATTACCAAAATCAATCACGACACCAATCGCGATGGAAGTTTCGCATAATCTAGGGGGAATCCCTGCTGTCACTGCAGTTGGGGTTGTTGTTGCTGGCTTGCAAGGCTCTGTATTTGGTTATTTAGTGTTGAAAAAATTACGTGTTAAACATCAAGAAGCGATTGGATTATCTGTCGGGGCGGTATCTCATGCACTTGGCACAGTCAGCTGTATGGAAACCAATCCAACTGCAGGCAGTTACAGTTCTATTTCTCTCGTGCTTTGTGGGATTATTAGCTCTATTCTCGCGCCATTTGTGTTTAAGCTCATTTATTTCTTTGTTTAAATATCAATAAAAATTCAGCCGTACTTTATTCATTCTAGATAAAGTGCGGTTGTTTTTTACGCTGAATGATTAGATAATGCAGAAAAACTAAATAAAACAAAGCGATATGAAATTACTTACTGTTAATTCTTCTTGGACAGAACGTTTTCTACCCGATCCTCCACGCGAAAAAGATAATCGTCCACCATTTCGTCGCGATCGTGGGCGAATTTTACATTCTGCCGCCTTTCGTTGCTTACAAGCGAAAACCCAAATACACGCAATTGGCGAAAATGATTTTTATCGCACTCGCTTAACCCATTCTTTGGAAGTGGCTCAGATTGGCAGTAGTCTTGTTGCTCAGTTGAAATTTGTAGAAACCTTTGAAAGCCTTTCGCAAACATTAAATATTGATAAAAACGAGTTGCAAAAACAATTAAAACCTTTATTGCCAAGTAACGATCTTATTGAGAGTTTGTGTTTTGCGCATGATATTGGACATCCACCTTTTGGGCATGGTGGCGAAACGGCATTGAATTATATGATGGCAGAGCAGGGCGGTTTTGAAGGCAATGCACAAACCTTTAGAATTTTAACGAAACTTGAGCCTTACACTGAAAATGCAGGGATGAATTTAACGCGCCGAACACTATTGGGTATAGTGAAATATCCTGCGTTGTTAGATGTGGCCTCGCCTCAGTATTCAGAACTTAATTTTTCTCGCAATATTGATCCGCGTTTTGTGCGTATTCATGATTGGATTCCAGGAAAAGGCATTTTCCGCGATGATTTAAAAATGTTTAATTGGTTGCTGGAGAATCTTTCTGAAAATGACCGCTCTTTATTCTGTCAATTTAAAAAAGTGCGGGAAAATCCAGCTGAATCTTTACATACTCGTTTTAAATCTCTGGATTGCAGCATTATGGAATTGGCGGATGATATTGCCTATGGCGTACATGATTTAGAGGATGCGATTGTAACTGGCGTGGTAAATCCTCATCAATGGCAAGTGGCACATTCCGAATTAAAACAAATTCCGTCAGCTTGGTTGCATGAAAAGATTGATTCAATTAGCCAACGACTTTTCTCTGATAAACATTTTGAGCGCAAACAAGCGATTGGCGCATTGGTGAACTTTTTTATTACTAATGTGCGGTGGAAATTAACGACAAATTTTGATGAACCTTTGTTACGTTATAACGCAGAGTTGCCACCTGAAGTGATTGCTGCACTTGGTGTATTTAAAAAATTCGTTTGGGATTATGTTATTCGCAATGTGGATACTCAACGAATCGAATATAAAGGGCAGAGAATGTTGACAGAAATGTTCCAGATTTTTGAATCTGATCCTGAGCGTTTATTACCAAGAAATACCGCCAATCGTTGGCGTCATGCACCAGAAGATGGGAAGAAGCGGATTATTTGCGATTATATTGCAGGCATGTCGGATGCACACGCATTGCGGGTATATCAACAACTTTGATTTAAGAGCGAATCCCATCGAATTGATGGGATTTTTTATGCAAACCGTATAGAATAGTGCGGTTAATTTTCACTGAATTTTTATGGGGCAGTTGTGGCATTAATTAGTTTAACCAATGGATATCTTTCCTTTAGTGATGCACCTTTGTTAGATCACGCAGAACTACATATCGAACCGAATGAACGCGTTTGTTTAGTTGGGCGTAACGGCGCAGGTAAATCAACTTTATTGAAAATCATCGCAGGCGATGTGCTCATGGATGATGGCAAAATCCAATACGAAAAAGATCTTGTGGTTTCTCGTTTAGAGCAAGACCCACCGCGTAATGCGCAAGGCAATATTTTTGATTATGTCGCGGAAGGTGTCGGGCATTTAACGGATTTATTGAAAGAATATCATCATATTTCTGTTCAATTGGAAGAAAATTATAGTGATCAAATTTTAAGTCAATTAGAGCAAGTTCAGGCTAAATTAGAACACGCTGATGGCTGGCGATTTGAAAATAAAATCAATGAAGTGTTGTTAAAACTGGGCTTAAATCCAAACATAAAATTATCCGCACTTTCGGGCGGTTGGTTGCGCAAAGCGGCACTAGCACGCGCATTGGTGTGCGATCCTGATGTGTTATTACTTGATGAACCAACCAACCACTTAGATGTGGAAGCTATTGAATGGTTGGAAAATTTCTTACTAGATTTTCAAGGTAGCATTGTATTTATTTCCCATGACCGTTCTTTTATTCGCAAAATGGCAACACGGATTGTGGATTTAGATCGCGGCCAATTAGTGTCTTATCCAGGCAATTACGATTTATATTTAAGCACGAAAGAAGAAAATCTACGCGTTGAAGCCTTGCAGAATGAATTATTTGATAAACGTCTTGCACAGGAAGAAGTGTGGATTCGCCAAGGTATCAAGGCTCGCCGTACAAGAAATGAAGGGCGAGTGCGTGCATTAAAAGCGATGCGTGAGGAACGCCGACAACGCCGTGAAGTAATGGGAACGGCCAAATTACAATTAGATACCTCAAGCCGTTCAGGCAAAATTGTCTTTGAAATGGAAGATGTGAGTTACGAAATCGCAGGAAAAACTTTGTTAAAAGATTTTTCAACAACGATTTTACGTGGAGACAAAATTGCGCTTGTTGGGCCAAATGGCTGTGGGAAAACCACGTTTATTAAATTATTGTTGGGTGAAATTCAGCCAACATCAGGAAAAATTCGTTGTGGTACCAAATTAGAGATTGCTTATTTTGACCAATATCGTGCTGATTTAGATCCTGAAAAAACCGTAATGGATAATGTGGCGGATGGCAAACAAGATATTGAAGTCAATGGTGTAAAACGCCATGTGCTAGGGTATTTGCAAGATTTCTTGTTCCCGCCAAAACGAGCAATGACGCCAGTTAAAGCCTTATCGGGGGGAGAACGCAATCGTTTATTGCTTGCAAAATTGTTACTCAAACCAAATAATTTATTGATTCTTGACGAACCAACCAATGACCTCGATGTAGAAACATTGGAGCTTTTAGAAGAAATTTTGACTGATTATCAGGGCACATTGTTAATTGTGAGTCATGACCGTCAATTTATCGATAATACTGCGACAGAATGTTATTTATTCGAAGGTGAAGGGCGTTTGAATAAGTATGTGGGTGGATTCTTTGATGCAAAACAGCAACAAGCCAATTTCTGGGCAAGCAAAGCAGTGGAAGAACAGGCTAAAGCGAAGAAAACTGAACCACTAAAAGAAGAAAGTTCGGTGAAAAATGACCGCACTTCTAAGCCGAAATCAGTGAAACTTTCTTATAAAGAACAACGTGAGTTAGAACAGCTGCCACAACTTTTGGAAGAATTAGAAACTAAAATTACCGCACTGCAAGCTGAAATAGCCGATCCAGCATTTTTCCAACAGACTCATGATATTACCGACGCTAAATTAAAAGCATTGGCGGATACTGAAGCCGAATTAGAAACAGCATTTTTACGCTGGGAAGAATTGGAAGAAAAGAAAAATTTGGCTGAAGGTAAAGCTTAAAAAATAACGCCCGAAAGGGCGTTTTCTTTATACATTTTCAAGATGATCTTTTTTCAAAATGCTTTCTTCATCAAGCGTTGATAAACGGGAGATAGCATTACGGTAAGAAATTTCAAGGGTTTCTCTACTGGTTGCCATTACGCCTTGATCCACTAAAAATCCATCATTTACATCATATACCCAGCCGTGTAATGAGAGTTTTTGTCCGCGTTCCCAAGCACTTTTGACAATTGAAGTGCGCCCAAGATTATAAACTTGTTCCGCCACGTTAATTTTAGTCAACATATCTGCACGTTTTTCTGGAGAAAGTTTACCGAGAAGATGACCGTGTTTAAACCAAATATCACGAATATGAAGAAGCCAGTTGTTGATAAGCCCTAAATCTTTATCTGTCATAGCAGCATGAATACCACCACAATTGGTGTGGCCACAGATAATAATATGTTCAATTTTAAGCACATCGACGGCATATTGCACAACAGAAAGGCAATTAAAATCTGTGTGAATTACTTGGTTAGCAACATTACGGTGAACAAATAATTCACCTGGTTCAAGATTCGTCAATTTCTCAGCGGGTACTCGGCTATCAGAGCAACCAATCCAAAGGTAATGTGGCGTTTGATGATCCGCTAGCTCTTTGAAGTAAGTTGAATTTTCTTCCTTCATTCTTTGTGCCCAACTGTAATTGTTGGCAAAGAGTTGTTTAATTTTATCCATTTTACTTTCCTTAAAATTCTGAAAAAATTGACCGCACTTTGGCGTAAGTGCGGTCAATATTAAAGTGAAATTGAATTAGAAATTCGCATTTCTTGGTGCGCGTGGGAATGGAATCACATCACGAATATTTTGTACGCCAGTCACATAGACGATTAAGCGTTCAAAACCAAGACCAAAACCAGAATGTGGAACGCTACCATATTTACGAAGATCGCGATACCACCAATAATCATCTGGATTTAATCCCATTTCTTCCATGCGTTTATCAAGCACGTCTAAACGTTCTTCACGTTGTGAACCACCGATAATTTCACCAATTCCAGGTGCTAACACGTCCATTGCGGCCACAGTTTTCCCATCATCATTTAAACGCATATAGAATGCTTTAATGTCTTTTGGATAGTTTTTCACAACAACTGGTGATTTAAAATATTCTTCCGCTAAGAAACGTTCGTGTTCAGAAGAAAGATCGATACCCCAAGAAACAGGGAATTCAAATTTCTTACCAGATTTTAATAACACATCAATGGCATCGGTATAGTCAATTTGCGCAAAATCTGAGTTTACAAAGTTTTCTAAACGCGTAATAACATCTTTATCTATGTGTTTTTCAAAGAATTGTAAGTCGTCTTTACGCTCAGCCAATACTGCACGGAATACGTATTTCAACATATCTTCTGCAAGTTTTGCATTATCCGCTAACGTTGCAAATGCAACTTCAGGTTCAACCATCCAGAATTCAGCTAAGTGACGGGTAGTATTCGAGTTTTCTGCACGGAATGTTGGACCGAAAGTATAAATTTTGCTTAATGCACAAGCATAGGTTTCACCGTTTAACTGACCTGAAACCGTTAAAAATGATTCTTTTCCGAAGAAATCTTGGCTGAAATCTACTTTTCCATTTTCATCACGTGGAAGATTTTCTAAATCAAGTGTAGAAACACGGAACATTTCACCCGCACCTTCAGTATCTGATGCAGTAATTAATGGGGTTGCTACCCAGTAGAAACCTTGCTCATGGAAGAAACGGTGAATTGCTTGAGATAAGCAATGGCGAACACGTGCGACTGCACCAATAATATTGGTACGAGGGCGTAAGTGAGCTACTTCGCGTAAATATTCAATAGAGTGGCGTTTTGCTGCCATTGGGTAAGTATCAGGATCTTCAACAAACCCTGTCACTTCTACTTTTTCTGCTTGTAATTCAACCGCTTGTCCTTCTGCAGGTGATTCAACAACTTTACCTGTTACAATCACAGAACAGCCAGTTGTTAAACGCAAAATTTCGCTTTCGTAATTTTCAATATCGTTATTAATAATCGCTTGAATTGGATCAAAGCAAGAACCGTCATAAACCGCTAAGAAAGATAAGCCAGCTTTAGAATCGCGACGGGTACGCACCCAACCACGCACAGTGACGGTTTCACCAATCGTCACTTTCCCTTGTAATACATCAACAATTGATGCCACTTTAGACATATTAAACCTCTGTAACTGAATGTAATTCACATAAAATTGCCGATAGTTTACCTTAATGAAGGAAATTTTCCATAAAAATATAGTGTTGGTGCGGGTTATGAACAATAAAATAGCCTTAAAAATGTGTCCCAAATAAAATAGGGTAAAGCCTTATTAATATTGAATATACGCGATTTTATGCTAAAATCTCGGGCCAAAATCATTATGGCTAATAATAGGAAAAAATATGAAAGTTTTAGAAGGCTCAGTCGCAGCACCTAATGCAAAAGTTGCAGTAGCAATTGCTCGTTTTAACAGTTTTATTAATGAAAGTTTATTAGAAGGCGCAATTGATGCATTAAAACGTATCGGCCAAGTGAAAGATGAAAATATCACTATCGTGCGTGCTCCGGGTGCGTATGAGTTGCCATTAGTTGCTCGTCGTTTAGCAGAAAGTAAAAAATTTGATGCGATTGTAGCATTAGGTACAGTTATCCGTGGTGGTACTGCGCACTTTGAATATGTAGCAGGGGAAGCAAGCAGCGGTTTAGGAAAAGTTGCAATGGACGCTGAGATCCCTGTCGCTTTTGGGGTATTAACCACAGAAAATATTGAACAAGCAATTGAACGTGCTGGTACTAAAGCGGGTAATAAAGGTGCAGAAGCAGCCTTAACCGCACTTGAAATGGTTAATCTTATTCAACAAATTGATGCGGCATAAATCATGACAGAACAAAAACAAGTGAAAAAGCCTTCTGCTCGTCGTCGTGCGCGTGAATGTACCGTTCAAGCCTTGTATTCTTGGGCAGTATCCGGCAATACTGCAGAACAAGTTGAATTAGCCTTTGTGTTAGATCAAGATATGGATGGGGTAGATAAACCTTACTTCCGTAAATTATTTCGTCAAACAGTAGAAAATATTGAAACCGTTGATTTTTCAATTTCGCCTTATATTGACCGCGCTTTTGATGAGCTTGATCCTATTGAAACTGCAATTTTACGTTTGGCTGTTTATGAATTACGCTTTGAATTAGATGTGCCATATAAAGTGGTTATCAATGAAGCGATTGAAGTAGCAAAAGTATTCGGTGCAGATGAAAGCCATAAATATATCAATGGCGTACTTGATAAAATTGCACCAGCATTAGGGCGTAAATAATCCTTTTAAACTGAAAATGGCGCGCGTTTTTAACGCGTGCCTTTTCTTTTATAAGATAGGTGAAAAATGGCAATGGGTGAATTTGATTTAATTAAACGATATTTTCAGCAACAAATATTAGTTGATGATTTCGTTCAATTATCTATTGGCGACGATTGTGCGCTGGTTTCCGTGCCAGAGAATTATCAGCTTGCCATTACGACCGATACAATGGTAGAAAATACGCATTTTTTACCAACCATTTCACCCGAAGATTTAGCTTACAAAGCCGTTGCAACAAATTTAAGTGATCTTGCTGCAATGGGGGCACAACCCAAATGGGTTTCTCTGGCATTAACTTTGCCAAACGTAGATGAAAATTGGCTTTCAACATTTAGCCAAAGTTTATTGCACACGTTAAAACAATACAACGTCACATTAATTGGTGGCGATACCACAAAAGGCAACTTATCTATTACGATTACGGCACAAGGTTTTGTCGAAAAAGGTAAGTCGATTTGTCGGCATAAGGCGCAAGTTGGCGATTTAATCTATGTTTCTGGCACATTAGGCGATAGCGCAGCAGGTTTAACACAAATTTTATCGGGCAAAAGTGCGGTTGATTCTGATGATGTTTTTCTGCAACAACGTCATCTTAGACCCACACCTAGAATTGAACTTGGACGGGCGTTAATTGATATTGCCCACGCAGCCATTGATCTTTCCGATGGGTTAATCTCTGATTTAGGCCATATTCTTGAACGAAGTCAATGTGGCGCAGAAGTTGAACTTACAGCTTTACCTCTTTCATCATCGATTTTAAATAAATATGATCGCACTCAAGCGGAACAATTTGCCTTAAGTGGTGGAGAAGATTATGAACTTTGTCTTACCATACCGCCCGAATATAAAAATGAATTAGAATTACGCTTAAAAAAATTGAATGTACCTTGCACTTGCATTGGTAAAATCATTGAAAAGTGCGGCGACTTTTCTCCTCGTTTTTTACGGGATGGAAAACCTGTGAATATAACTTTTTCAAGTGGTTTCGATCATTTTAAGGAATCAAAATGACAGAAAATAATCCTCTTAAAAAAATCTCTCTTTTAAACCCTATTCATTTGCTTGCCGTTGGGTTTGGCTCGGGCTTAATTCATCCTGCTCCGGGCACGTGGGGGAGTTTGGCCGGAACAATTTTAGGCGTGATTTTGCTTTCTTTGTTAGGTGTAAAAACCTTTTTAATTTTCACCGCACTTTGTTTTCTACTCGGTTGCTACCTTTGTCAAAAAACCACAGAAGATATGGGCGTACACGATCATGGTTCTATCGTCTGGGATGAATTTGTCGGTGTGTTTATTGTATTAGCGGCGCTCCCATCATTATCTTGGCAATGGATTTTGGCTGCTTTTGCTTTATTCCGCTTTTTCGATATTTTAAAACCGTTCCCAATTCGTTATTTTGACGAAAAACTCGAAAGTGGTTTTGGCATTATTGTCGATGATGTATTAGCGGCAATTTATGCCGTGATTGTCGTATTTGCTATTCAGTATTGGATGTTGTGATGCTGAATTTAATCATTGTACATTTATTTGGCTTAATGACGCCAGGGCCTGATTTTTTCTATGTAAGTCGGATGGCGGCAAGTAACTCTCGTCGTAATACAGTTTGTGGCATTTTAGGCATAACGCTTGGCATCGCCTTTTGGGCAATGCTTTCCATGTTGGGATTGGCGGTGTTGTTCGTTACTATTCCTGCATTACATGGCGTGATTATGTTGCTAGGCGGTAGTTACCTAGCATATCTCGGTTTTTTAATGGCTCGCAGTAAAAAACACGCTCAATTTGAACCGCACTCTACAACAGAATTCAATCAACAAACCACGATCAAAAAAGAAATTGTGAAAGGGCTTTTAGTGAATTTATCCAATGCAAAAGTCGTGGTGTATTTTAGTAGCGTGATGTCGCTTGTCTTGGTAAATATCACTGAAATGTGGCAAATTATCTTGGCTTTTATGGTGATTGTGGTAGAAACATTTTGTTATTTTTATGTGATTTCATTGATTTTTTCACGTAATATTGCCAAGCGTTTATACAGTCAATACAGCCGTTATATTGATAATATGGCGGGTATTGTATTTTTATTTTTTGGTTGTGTGCTGGTTTATAGCGGCATCAACGAAATCATTCATTAATAAAAAAGGAAGTAACATGACATTAAAAATTGCAATCGCTGGTTCTGGCGGAAGAATGGGGCGTCAATTAATTCAAGCGGTTCATTCTGCGGAAGGTGTAGAACTAGGTGCGGCGTTTGAACGCAAAGGATCATCTTTAGTCGGGACGGATGCGGGAGAATTGGCGGGAATTGGTCAACTTGGTGTAACAGTTTCAGACGATCTTGAAAGCCAAAAAGATAAATTCGATTTATTAATCGATTTTACTCGACCAGAAGGCACCCTTGAACATATTGCATTTTGCGTAGCGAATAATAAAAAAATGGTGATCGGTACAACAGGTTTTGATGAAAATGGTAAAGCGGCGATTAAAGCAGCTTCAGATAAAATTGCTATTGTGTTTGCATCAAATTTCAGTGTTGGCGTGAATTTAGTCTTCAAGCTTTTAGAAAAAGCAGCAAAAGTGATGGGCAATTATTGCGATATTGAAGTGATTGAAGCTCATCACCGTCATAAAGTTGATGCGCCATCTGGCACCGCACTTTCTATGGGCGAACATATCGCGAAAACCTTAGGTCGTGATTTAAAAACGCACGGCGTATTTTGTCGTGAAGGAATCACAGGCGAACGTAAACGTGATGAAATTGGTTTTTCTACTATTCGTGCTTCGGATGTAGTAGGGGAACATACTGTTTGGTTTGCTGATATTGGCGAGCGTGTAGAAATTTCCCATAAAGCATCAAGTCGTATGACTTTCGCTAATGGCGCAGTGCGAGCTGGTAAATGGTTAGAAAATAAGGCGAATGGCTTATTTGATATGACCGATGTATTAGATTTAAATAATTTATAAATCAATTTCAATGTCACTTTCTACGTGACAGCAGCATAATAAAATTTCATCAGGTTGAATAAAGGCAAGGGGCGTATCTTTATAAGATACCTTGCCTTTTTTTATCTTCACACGACAAGAACCACAATAGCCACTACGGCATTGATATTCATGGTGAATATTATTTTTCTCGAGATGATCAAGTAAACTTGTTTCATTATTGAATTCTAATGTGGTTTTACTGTAGATTAGACGAATTTTCATAATAACAATGAAGTGAAATTTGTTGGGCATTATATAAGGAAAATCCATATGTTAAAAATACTGTGTTTTATAACCGCACTTTTTATTACTGCTTGTAGTTCTATTAGCAAAGAACCCGTGAAGACAGTGGATGTTTATATCAAACCTTATTATTCTGCTGAAAATGGAAAAGCAGAAAATGTATTTGTACATAAAGAAATTGATCCGATGCTACGTGAAAATACGATAAAAGGTTATGAAAGTGCGGTGAAATTTGTAGAAGAAAATCCGGCTCGCATTTCACCCATGACGATGTTCACGTTAGCCGCGCGGGCATACGATTTTGGCTTAAGAGATGAAGCTGTTATTTGGTTTTATCGTGGACAAAACCGTTTGATCACTGCACTTTATGTGTTGGATTTACCAAAACAAACAGTGCAAGATAATACAGGGTTTAGCCACGTAGTAGGGCAGTTTGTTAATGCTTATGCGTTTTGCAATTTTGATAAACAAAGTCGTGCTGCAGAAAATGCGGTGAAATGGACAATTAAGCATCCTTATGAAGTTATTTTCTTACCAGCATTGTCCGCAAAATTTGCAGATCGTAGAAAAGCGTTAAAAGAAGCAGAAGAAAAATTAGTTCAACGTTTACAGGAACAAGCACATTTTTTTGCTAATCCAAACAATAAAGAAAAATGGCAAAAAGAGCGGTCAGAAAATTTTGTGAATGAACGATTTTGTTGGTAATAAGAAAAAATGGAATAGCGATAACGTTATTCCATTTTTATTTTTGATAAACCAATGATTTTTCGTATTATTCTTTTACTTTTTAAGTACTTGGTATTATCATTACTCGGTTTTTTATTTTATAGAGAAAAGAGAAGCAGGGGAAACTATGCAACATCTGAACGAGCTTGTCGAGAAAGCGAAATTAGCGATTGAATCCATTCAGGATAAAAGTTTAACGGCTTTGGATGAAATCCGTGTCGAATATTTTGGTAAGAAAGGGCATTTTACTCAATTAATGCAAGAATTGCGTAATGTGTCAGCAGAAGAACGTCCGACTATGGGCGCAAAAATTAACGAAGCAAAACAAGCTGCGTTAGAATTTTTAAATGCAAAAAAAGCGGAGTGGGAACAGGCAGAACTTAACGCAAAATTAGAAAAAGAACGTGTAGATGTCAGTTTACCTGGTCGCAAAGTTGAAACTGGTGGCTTACACCCAGTTACCATGACGATTAATCGCGTAACAAAGTTTTTCTCAGAACTTGGCTTTTCAGTTGAAAATGGCCCAGAAATTGAAAGTGATTATTACAACTTCGATGCTTTAAATATTCCTAAACATCACCCAGCACGTGCCGATCACGATACTTTTTGGTTTAATCCAGAATTATTACTTCGCACTCAAACTTCTGGCGTGCAAATTCGTACTATGGAAAAAATGCAGCCACCAATTCGCATTATGGCTCCAGGACGTGTATATCGTAATGACTACGATCAAACGCACACGCCAATGTTCCACCAAATTGAATTGCTTTATGTGGATAAAAAAGCAAATTTCACAGAATTGAAAGGTTTATTGCACGATTTCTTACGTGCTTTCTTTGAAGAAGATTTACAAGTGCGTTTCCGTCCATCTTATTTCCCGTTTACTGAACCTTCAGCAGAAGTGGATGTGATGGGTAAAAACGGTAAATGGTTAGAAGTGTTGGGCTGCGGGATGGTGCACCCAAATGTGTTACGTAACGTGGGTATTGATCCGAATGAATATTCTGGTTTTGCCGTGGGAATGGGCGTGGAGCGTTTAACAATGTTACGTTATAACGTAACAGATTTACGTGCGTTCTTTGAAAACGACTTACGTTTCTTAAAACAATTTAAGTAATTTCTCGGATTTGAATTAAAAGGATAACAACAAATGAAATTTAGTGAACAGTGGGTAAGAGAATGGGTGAACCCTGCGGTGTCCACCGAGCAATTATGCGAGCAAATTACCATGCTTGGCTTAGAAGTCGATGGCGTGGAAAGCGTTGCGGGTAAATTTAATGGTGTCGTTGTGGGTGAAGTGGTGGAATGTGCACAACATCCAGATGCGGATAAATTACGTGTAACTAAAGTGAACGTAGGCGGTGATCGTTTATTGGATATCGTGTGTGGCGCACCAAATTGTCGTCAAGGCTTAAAAGTGGCTTGCGCAACAGAAGGTGCGATATTACCGGGCGATTTCAAAATTAAGAAAACGAAATTACGCGGTCAACCATCAGAAGGAATGCTTTGTTCATTTTCTGAATTAGGTATTGATGTTGAAGCTGACGGTATTATTGAATTGCCAGCTGATGCGCCAATCGGTACAGATTTACGTGAATATTTAGGTTTAAACGATAATGCCATCGAAATTAGCTTAACGCCAAACCGAGCGGATTGTTTAAGCATTGCGGGTATTGCGCGTGAAATTGGCGTGGTAAATAAACAGCCGGTAAATCAACCGCACTTTGAAACAGTGCCAGCAACAATTTCTGATAAAGTTCAAATTGATTTACAAGCGCCAGAAGCGTGCCCGCGTTATTTATTACGTGTGGTGAAAAACGTTAATGTGAAGGCTGCATCGCCAATGTGGATGCAAGAAAAATTGCGTCGTTGTGGTATTCGTTCTATTGATCCTATTGTTGATATTACTAACTATATTTTGCTTGAGCTTGGTCAGCCAATGCACGCGTTTGATGCGGCTAAAGTTGCACAACCTGTTCAAGTTCGCTTCGCAAAAGAGAGCGAAGAATTAGTATTATTAGATGGCTCAACGGCAAAACTTCAATCAAATACTTTATTAATTGCCGACCAAAATGGTCCTTTAGCAATGGCAGGGATCTTTGGTGGTGCTGCAAGTGGCGTGAATAGCGAAACGAAAGATGTCATTTTAGAATCCGCATTTTTCGCTCCATTAGCTATTGCTGGCCGTGCAAGACAATATGGTTTACATACTGATGCATCACACCGTTTTGAGCGTGGTGTGGATTTTGAATTAGCCCGTAAAGCTATGGAACGCGCAACCACATTATTACTTGAAATCTGTGGTGGTGAAGCGGGTGAGATTTGTGAAGCAAGCAGTGAAGCTCATCTTCCTAAAATCAATAAAGTTCAACTTTGCCGTAGTAAATTAGATGCACTTTTAGGTCATCATATTGAAACAGAAAGCGTAACAGAAATTTTCCATCGTCTTGGTTTCGATGTTACTTATGCAAATGATATTTGGACGGTAACTTCTGCAAGCTGGCGTTTTGATATTGAAATCGAAGAAGATTTAATTGAGGAAGTGGCGCGTATTTATGGTTATAACAGTATTCCAAACAATGCGCCATTAGCGCACCTCCGCATGCGTGAGCACAAAGAATCTGATTTAGATTTAGCTCGAATTAAGACCGCACTTGTGGATGCAGATTATCAAGAAGCCATTACTTATAGCTTTGTAGATCCAAAAATTCAAAGTTTATTACATCCACATCAAGAAGCACTTGTATTGCCAAACCCAATTTCTGTTGAAATGTCAGCAATGCGAGTGTCTTTGATTAGTGGTTTATTAGGTGCAGTGCTTTATAACCAAAATCGCCAACAATCTCGTGTTCGTTTATTTGAAACTGGATTGCGCTTTGTGCCAGATGCCAATGCTGAATTTGGCGTGCGTCAAGAATTTGTTTTAAGTGCGGTAATTACTGGAACGGCAAAATCTGAACATTGGGCTGGTAAAGCAGAGTCTGTAGATTTCTTTGATCTTAAAGGCGATTTAGAATCGGTACTTTCTTTAACAGAAGGTGGTAATAGAGTTCGTTTTGTTGCAAAACAATTTGATGCATTACACCCTGGACAATCTGCTGCTATTGAATTAGATGGTCAAGAAATTGGCTTTATTGGCGCAATTCATCCATCTATTAGCCAAAAACTTGGCTTAAATGGCAAAACTTTTGTATTTGAAATTCTTTGGAATGCAATTGCGGCACGTAATGTGGTGCAAGCAAAAGAAATTTCTAAATTCCCAGCAAACCGTCGTGATTTAGCTTTAGTCGTAGCAGATAGCGTACCAGCAGGGGAATTGATCGCAGCATGTAAACAAGCAGGCGGCGAAAAATTGGTGCAAGTGAACTTGTTCGATGTATATCAAGGTGTGGGCGTCGCTGAAGGCTATAAAAGTTTAGCGATTAGCTTGACTGTCCAAGATAATGAAAAAACACTTGAAGATGAAGAAATTAATGCAGTGATTTCAGCAGTATTAGCGGAGGTAAAACAACGCTTTAATGCTGAATTAAGGGATTAATATGGCTACGATAACCAAAATTGATATTATTGAATATTTAAGTGATAAATATCAGTTATCTAAACACGATACAAAAAATGTGGTGGAGAACTTTTTAGAAGAGATTCGTTCATCGCTAGAATCTGGTCATGATGTGAAATTATCAGGATTTGGTAATTTTGAACTACGTGATAAGTCGTCTCGCCCAGGGCGTAACCCGAAAACTGGTGATGTTGTTCCGGTTTCTGCTCGCCGAGTGGTGACATTTAAACCAGGGCAAAAGTTACGTGCTCGTGTGGAAAAAACTAAATAGTAAGCAACAAAAAGTGCGGTGAATTTCTACCGCACTTTTCATATGAAAAGGTATGAAAGTATATAAATTATTTTTAATCGCTACTGCCTCGCTGTTTTTATTCGCTTGTTCCAGTTTTCAAAACGATGATTATGCGATGAACTATAAAGGTCAAATCGGCGATCCTATTATGGCTATAGCTATGTTAAGCGAACAACAACATGAATGGGCAGGAACGCCTTATGTGCTCGGCGGTGTTTCACGTCGTGGCGTAGATTGTTCCGGTTTTGTGCAGAAAACTTTCTTCGATCGTTTTAATCTTCGTTTGCCAAGAAGTACAACTGAACAAGCCAGTTATGGTAAACATGTGCGCAAAGAAGATATTCAAACGGGTGATTTAATTTTCTTTAAAACCGGCCGAGGCCCTAATGGCTATCATGTGGGAATTTATGTAAAAGAAGACAAATTCCTCCATGCTTCCACCAAAGGGGGAGTTGTCTATTCTTCAATGAATAACCCTTATTGGTCGAAAGCCTTCTGGCAAGTCAGACGGATTTAAAAAGTATAATGCTGGAATTTTCCAGCATTTTTTATAATGATTTTTTTCAAATTTGGGAGATAAAATGTCCTCAAACTTAACCGCACTTCAAATTCAACTTGAAATTTTACGCCTTATTCCGAAAACACGTTTTATTACTGCAGAAGAAATCTTACAAAAACTTGCTGATATTGGCGTTCAACGTGATATTCGTTCAATCCAACGCCAGCTAGAAAGCTTATCTCAACAGTTTGAAATTGAACGTGATATGCGTGATAAACCTTATGGATATCGATGGAAATCAAATGCTAAAGGCTTGGATTTACCGATTTTAAATGAACAGCAATCACTTGTGCTTATGCTTGCTAAACAATATCTCAATGGCATTTTGCCTTCTAGTATTATGAGCTCAATGGAAGCTTTCTTTCAACAGGCTGAATATAATTTGGTTTATGACAGCCATAAAAAATCAGGGGCTGAATGGCTTAATAAAGTTGCTATTGCGCCCACTAGTCAGCCGTTATTACCTGCCAAAATCAATCCAGAAATTTTTTCTCAAATTAGTACCGCACTTTATCAAAATCGATTTTTACAGGTGCATTATCGGAGTATTCACGGTAAAGAACATAAGGCACAGGTCAAGCCATTGGCTTTGGTACAACAAGGACCAAGTAGCTATTTAGTCGCACAATATGAGAATGGCGATATTTTACACTTGGCTTTGCATCGCTTGCTTAAGGTAACAGTGAGTACAATGATATTTGAACGCCCTGATTTCAATTTGAAATCTTATGTAGAAAGCCAAAAGTTTGGTTTTACCTATGGTCGAAAAATCCGGTTAATTTTCCGCATTAATAAAGATATTGGTGGCTTTTTAACAGAAACACCATTATCAACCGATCAAACAGTAAAAGATTCTGGAGATGATTATGAAATTTCAGCAACTGTGATCGAAAGTCAAATGCTGGAATGGTGGATAGCTCACTTTGGTGAAAATTATCAAGAAATTGAGCGTGTATATTTAGAAGAAACAGTATAACGACATAAATTGTCGCTTTGTGATTTATGATAAATCTATCTGAAGAGAGGACATTCAAATGAAACAGATTGTGTACATTGATATGGATAATGTGATGGTAGATTTTCCATCAGGTATTGCAAAACTAGATGATAAAACCAAGCGAGAATATGAAGGTCGATATGATGAAGTAGAGGGTATTTTTAGCTTAATAGAGCCGATGCCTAACGCGATTTCTGCGGTGCATAAATTGATGAAAAAATATCATATTTATGTGCTTTCTACTGCTCCTTGGCATAATCCTTCCGCTTGGAGTGATAAAGTAAAATGGATTCAACATTATTTCGGTGAAGAAAAAGGTTCAGCCTTATACAAACGATTGATTTTATCCCATCATAAAAATCTCAACCAAGGCGATTATTTAATTGATGATCGCACTAAAAATGGTGCTGGTAAATTTCAAGGCGAACATGTTCATTTTGGTACAGAACAATTTGCTAATTGGAATTGCGTCTTATCTTACTTAGGCTGCGGACCTTTTACACCAAGTGATATTTTGCAAGATTGCTTGAAAAAGCCAGCCGCCCTAGTGCAAGTTGAAACTGAGGAGCAAAGCCGAGTCATTGGTGCTTTTGCAGATCGCTATAAATGGCAAGTGTTTAATTTGGCATGTGTTTATGCGGATGAAACAGCAACCGAACAGAAAACGGTCTATTTAATTATCAGCCCTTATCTCAGTGATGAATTTAAAATGCGTATTGAAGCTATGTGTGCTCATATTCAAGCCGAATATGACGTGTTATTACGCTCAAAATCACAGCTAAAACAATATTTCCAACGCCTTTCAGAGAAGCCATTCTTGCACATTGAAACCTATACTTATCAACCGCTTTATAAAGCTGGGAATATTTTTGGCATGATGGCGAGAGATAGACAGATTGATGAAATTTTAGGACAAAAAGGAGCCTGAAAAATGACTTTGGAAAAGAAACCAATTTGCGTGGTATTAACGGGAGCTGGAATTAGTGCTGAAAGTGGTATTCCTACTTTTAGAGCAGAAGATGGATTGTGGGCTGGGTATAAAGTAGAAGAAGTTTGTACGCCAGAAGCATTAAAGAAAAACCGTGCAAAAGTATTGGCGTTTTATAATGAACGACGTCGTAATGCTCAAGCTGCAAAACCTAATGCCGCACACTTAGCTTTGGTTGAATTGGAAGAGTTTTATGAAATTCATATAATCACTCAAAACGTGGATGATTTACATGAGCGAGCGGGAAGTACTAACGTACTCCATTTACATGGTGAATTGAATAAAGCTCGCAGTAGTTTTAATACCGATTACATTGTTCCATGTTTGGGTGATCAACTGTTAGAGGATAAGGATAATCACGGTCATCCAATGCGTCCACATATAGTCTTTTTTGGGGAAAATGTACCCATGTTTCCTAAAGCAGAAAAGTTAGTGAAAAAGGCAGATATTGTGATTGTTATTGGCACTTCATTACAAGTTTATCCAGCTAATGGATTGGTAAATCTCGCTCCATATGGTTCACTTATCTATTTGATCGATCCTAATCCCAATACTGGATTTGTTCGCAAGAAAGTGATTGCAATAAAAGAAAAAGCGGGTGAGGGTGTTCCTAAAGTGGTCGCCGAGTTATTGGAGAAAATTAAAAAATCATAGAAAAACAACCGCACTTTTTAAATAAATAGCGACTTCGGTCGCTATTTATCATTTTTTCTCTTGCTTAAGCATATGCATAATAAGCCTAATAAGCGTTTCTTTTTGTTTCGGATCAGATTCTGCAACTAATAAAGTGAGCGCTGCAAGCCCAGTATCATTGATAACTGGATGCCCATTATGATCAAACAAACGCCCATTTCTATGTAAGAAATCTACAAATAAAAATGCACCGCTACGTTTATTACCATCTGAAAAAGGATGGTTCTTGACGACAAAATAAAGTAAATGTGCCGCTTTTGCTTCAATGCTTGGATAAGCGGGTTCACCAAATACACTTTGATCTAAATTGCCTAAAATCGCAGATAAGCCATTATCTCGTTCACGTCCAAAGAGATCACTTGCTTCACCTTTTGCCATCAGCTGTGATTTTAACTCTGCTAATGCAGAACAAGCCTCAGCATAAGTCGGTAATGTACCGCCTTGCTGTGTTTGTGGTTCGGCAAGTAAACCTTCATCATATTGTTGTAGCCATAAAAAGGTATGCGTATAACGGCTGACAATATCCACTAATCCACGACCGCTTTCTAGTGTTAATTCCGATGAATTTGCCGTTTTTTGAATAAGCGCAAGTGCTTGTTCTAATTCGTGAGCATTTTGCTGTAAACGTTTTTGGTTAATGGTATAGCCTTGAGTCAGATATTCTTTTAAACGTGCAGTTGCCCAAATTCTAAAATTTGTTGCAGATTTAGACTTCACTCGATAGCCTACAGAAATAATAGCATCCAGATTATAATGTTTAACCTTACGAGTAACTTGCCTTTTTCCCTCTTGTCGAACTACCGAGAAATCCTCGGTGGTTAAATTTTCATCAAGTTCTGCTTCATTAAAAATATTTTTTAAGTGTAGGCTTATGTTATCTGAGCTAGTATCAAAAATATTTGCCATCTGCGCTTGGGAAAGCCAAACGGTGTCATTTTCAAATCTCACTTCTACTTGACTTGTGCCATCTTGAGCTTGGTAAATTTCAATCGGGTTTTGGTTATTCATATTCTTTTCCTTAACAAAGTTACATGTGTATATAACCAGATAAATATACATATTGCAATAAGGATAATCTTATTTGTAAAAGATCTTTTAAAAATAACCGCTTTCAACATTCGCAAACGACACAAGTTGTCGCTTCCTTTCATATAATTTCTCCATAAAGAGAAATTCTTTACTTCTTACATATTTATAAAAGCCTTTAATTAAGAAAAAGGAGCAAATAATGGCAATGAAAGTAATTATGGCAAGAGATCCACTTTTTGAGGATGTAAAAAAATATGTGCAACAACAAAAATTTGCATCTTGTTCAATGATTCAACGCAGATTTATGTTAGGTTTTAATCGAGCTGGGCAAATTTTAGAACAGTTAGAACAAGCGGGTATTATTTCACCAATGAAAAATGGACAGAGAAAAGTATTATGAAAAATGATTTGAATTATGCAGTGGAGCTTATCCGCAAAGCGGATGGCATTTTAATTACAGCTGGTGCGGGCATGAGTATGGATTCTGGGCTGCCCGATTTCCGCAGCGTTGGTGGATTTTGGAATGCTTATCCTATGTTTAAAGAACATAATATATCTTTTGAAGACATCGCGACACCACTAGCTTATAAGCATAATCAGGAACTTGCCTATTGGTTTTATGGACATCGATTAGTTCAATACCGAAATACTATTCCTCACGAAGGGTATCAGATTTTAAAACGCTGGGCGGAAGCTAAATCTCACGGATATTTTGTTTTTACCAGTAATGTTGATGGGCATTTTCAAAAGGCTGGTTTTGATGATAGCCATGTTTATGAAGTACACGGTACTTTGGAGCGTCTTCAGTGTGTCAATAATTGTCGAGGATTAAGTTGGTCTGCATCAAGTTTTCAACCTGTCGTGGATAATGAAAACTTATGTTTAACCAGTGAAAAACCACATTGTCCTTATTGTGGGAGCTTTGCTCGTCAAAATGTATTAATGTTTAATGATTGGAGTTATGCAAGTCAATATCAGGATTTTAAACAAGTGCGGTTAGAATCGTGGTTAAAAAAAGTAGAAAATTTGGTCGTTATTGAGTTAGGTGCAGGAAAAGCCATTCCAACTGTGCGTCGATTTTCTGAACGTACGGCGAAAGCAAAAAAAGGCGGATTTATTCGTATTAACCCACAAGATGCAGGCGTGCCGAAAATGCATTTTTTAAGTCTCGAAATGAAGGCGTTAGATGCGCTAAAAGCGATTGATCGCCTGCTAAATCCTTCTCAACAAGCGGTTGAATAATGGAAAATTTTTGCGAAATTACCTTCTGTCAACAAATTGGAAGCAACAAGCGACACAACCAAGATGCCCTTTTTAATGGCGAGGCGGTCTCAAAACGGCTGAAAAACGTCTTGAAAACCGACCGCACTTTATTGTGGGTGTGGCAGATGGTATTTCCAATAGTAATCGATCTGAAAAAGCGAGCAAGTTGGCAATGCAATTATTAAGCCAAATGGAAAGTTTAAGCCGCCAAACTATCTATGAGTTGCGGTCTTGTTTATCCGCAGAGTTAGCAGAGGATTATTTCGGTTCGGCGACCACGTTTGTGGCTGCCGAAATTGATCAAATAACTCGTAAAACCAAAATTCTCAGCGTAGGCGATAGCCGTGCTTATTTAATTGATACCCAAGGAAAATGGCAACAAATCACCCAAGATCATTCTATTCTGTCTGAATTGTTGGCTGATTTTCCCGATAAACAAGAGGAGGATTTTGCTACGATTTATGGCGGCGTTTCTTCTTGTTTAGTCGCCGATTATTCCGAATTTCAAGATAAAATTTTTTACCAAGAAATTGAAATTCAGAAAGGGGGAAGTTTATTACTGTGTTCTGATGGATTAACAGATGGACTTTCTGCTGAAGTAAGAGAAAAAATTTGGAAACAATATGATAATGATAAATCAAGATTGACGGTGTGTCGTAAATTAGTTGCGAAACAGAAGTTTTATGATGATTTATCAGTTATAATTTGTACGTTTTGATTTATGTTTAAAAATATTCTAAGGAACCTTAATTATTATGAGTGAAGAAAAAGCAAAAATACTTAAGATTGATGATGTATTCCAATTAAAATTGAGAATTCCAGACTATCAAAGACCATACAAATGGACAGTTAAAAATGTTCAGCAGCTTCTAGAAGATTTATCAGAGCACTTCAGTCAAAATCAGAAATCTTATCGGATTGGTACTTTAATTACACATAAAAATGATGAGTGTAGTGATATTGTAGATGGTCAACAAAGAATTACCACATTATTCCTATTATTAAAATATTTAGATTGCAATTTTGGCAAAGAAGTAGATTTAATTTACAAGCATTCAATAAGTTCCAATAATATAATTAAAAATTATAATTTTATTAATGAATTTATTTCAGACTCTTCTTTGAATAAATATGATTTTTATAAATATATATTAGATAAGTGTGAAATGGTATGTATTGAACTAATAGATTTAGATGAAGCGTTTCAGTTCTTTGACTCTCAAAATTCGAGAGGAAAAGCTTTGCAGGCTTATGATCTTCTAAAAGCCTTTCATTTAAGGTCCATATCAAATGATAATAAAGAACAGCTTGAATATGTTGAAAAATGGGAAAATTCTATTATTTCTACGAGATTTAATAAAAATGGTGATCTTTATTTTATTATAAATTTAATACTTTTTAGGTTGAGAAGATGGCTTCATTATCAAAATGGATTTCATTTCACTACAGATGATCTTGATGTTTTTAAAGGAGTAGATGATAGTATGAATTACCCTTATCTTACTTCAATTAAAGCTACTCAATATTTATATAAAATGGCTAATTTAAATCCTTTTATTTATAATCGTGAGTTTATAGAAAATCCTTTTTTTATTTCTCAAACTATTATAAATGGTAGTTTGTTTTTTAGTTATGTTGAGCATTATATAAAATTGTATGATTGTTTATTCAATCCTAACAATGGAAGATTAAAGAGAACTAAAGTATTAGATACAAATGTCTTGGATTTTATTTATTATAATAACTATGAAAGAACGGGGGATACATATGTACGTAATTTATTCCAGGCTATAGTTATTTATTATTATGATAAATTTGGAGATAACCATTTAGATACTGCTGTTATAAAAATATTAAAATGGTCTTATAGGATTAGAATGGAAAAATTTAGTGTACGAGTAGAAACTATAGAAAATGAGGTGCAATCTAAAAATAGTATTCTTCATTATATCGATCAAATTATACACTCTAAAGATATATTAAAGTATTCTATATCTCTAAACATAAAGGAAGTAAATAGAAAGAATATTCATGTTTTAAATTCATTGTTTAATTTTAATTTTGAGGAGCTAAAGGATGAGAAGTGAAGGTATTGATTATTTAACAATTAAAGATTTGTTAAGTAATAAAGATAGATATTTGATTCCTCTTTATCAAAGAAATTACTCTTGGGGTAAGGATGAAATAGAGCAACTTATCAATGATATATATATTGCTTCTAATTTAAATAAAAATTATTACATTGGAAGTTTGGTTGTGTATAAAGATAGAGAATATTATGAGGTTATTGATGGTCAGCAGAGATTGACAACAATTAATATATTAAATGCAGCTTTTTATAAGATTAATAATATAAATTATCAATTGGGTAGTAATCTAAGCTTTTCTCATAGAGTTAATTCTGAATTGTCTCTTAAGTCTATATATGGTAAGGACCTTGGTCATCTGTATTATGATAAGTTTAATAATATTGAATTTGGATATGATTTTGCTGTTAGAAAGCTAGAAGAGATAAAAGAGAATGATGCTGATGGCTTTAATTTATTTTTAGATTTCTTTTTTAATAAAGTACTAATTTTAAGAACAGAAGTATTACCAGAAACAGATCTTAATCATTACTTTGAAATTATGAATAGTCGAGGAGAACAACTTGAACAGCATGAGGTTTTAAAAGCTCATTTTATGAGCAAATTTACAGAAGGTATGGGTAATAAAGATAATGATTCGATAAAAGCTCAAGCTTTATTTGGTAATATCTGGGACGCATGTTCAGATATGGAGAGAAATGTTGTTATGGGATTTTCTCCAGGGGTTCGAGAGAAGCTCTTCTTTGAAACTAAAAGTAAATATGGTGAGAATCAAGAAAAATATCTTGAGAATTTTAAGTGCAAAAACTTTAATGAAATACTTAGCAAACTAGAAGAACAAAATATAAAAGAAGTTAACGGCGCTAGAAATATTATTGATATCCTTGAAAAAGAGATTTTTGCCCCTAAAAATAGTAATGAATTTAAAGAGGAAATAATTCAGGAGAATACAAGTAGTATAATTAATTTTTCTAATTTATTAATGCATGCATTAAAAGCTTATAAAAAAGATAAGCAGAGTGAAATTGAGTTAGATGATAAGAAATTAATTTTTACATTTAAAGAATTTATTAAAACAAGGGTGGATGTTGAGGATTTTATATTTTTCTTATTAAGAATAAGATTGTGTTTTGATAAATATATAATAAAGTATACCAAATCTTCGAATGAAGATTGGTCATTGAAAACGGCATATCTTTATACAAATAAAGGAAACAAGAGTGTGCAGTATATTGACACATTTCTAGATGGGGAACAGGGTAAAATAAAGTTACTTCTTTCAATGTTTCAGACTGTTTATACTACGAAGAATTATAAAAATTGGTTATTTTCTATATTAAATGGATTTATAAATGAAAATTGGAATACTAATAATTATATATCTAACTTAGAAAGCCTTGCTAAAAAAACAGCTAAAGATAGTGATGAGCTAGATAAAGGAACTAAAGTTAGACATTTTATATTTAATTATTTAGATTATCTTCTTTATAAAAAGTATAAAGATGAGAGTATACTCGCTTATTTGCCTGAGCAAAAGATAAGGCATGATAAGTTTAATGAACTAGAATCTTATTTTGATAAGTTTAGATTTTCTTATAGACATTCTATAGAACATTGTTATGCACAGAACCTTAATAAAGATGAAGATCTTGGTTATATAGAGAAAGGGGTAAAAGTAATTGATAGTTTTGGAAATTTATGTCTTATAGAAGCAGATTTTAATTCCTCATTATCAGATAATACAATTCCCTTAAAGAGAGAAAAGTTACTTGAGTTATTGAGAAAGAATCGAGATCGTTCAGCTAGCCTAAAACAAGTTATTATGTTGATGTATGATGATAATTGTTGGTCTTCTCAGAGCGCTAAGAAAACAATTGAAGAACACGGTAAGCGGATGAAAGAATTATTGAATGAGAGTTTCAATTCCTAACGACATCTTTTGTCGCACCACTCACTAAAATACTCCTTACCAACCCAGTAAGGAGTATTTTTTATGTCTGCATATAAATTAAACCCACCGACAGTGTCTTCTTATACTGAAAATATGATGCTTAAAGTTTTATTTGAGCATAAAGGTTTTTCCGAAGTGTTTCGGGAGAGTAGTTGGCGAAGTGATGAAATTGCCAGTGCGTTTGGGCTGCCTGAAGAATTAGAGAATGATAAAAATCTACGCACGGTTGCTCGTCAGCTTTTAAAAGAGCGGTATAAAACACTTCAAAAATCCACTGCACTTTTACCGGAGTTATGGAAACAGGCGTATGAAAATTTGGCAACGTTGGCAGAATTTTTGCAACTGAATCCCGTTGAACAGGAACTTCTCCGCTTTGCCATGCATTTACGCAGTGAAGGAGTTATGCGAGATTTGTTTGGCTACTTGCCGAAATCGGATTTGCAAAGAACGGCTGCGATCATGGCGGATTTACTGAAGCAGCCGAAAAATCAGATTCTATCCGCCTTAAAGAAAGGCAGTAAACTCGATGCTTATGGTCTGATTGATCGCGATTATCGCCCCGATAGTGTGCATGATTATTTAGATTGGGGCGAAACCTTAGATTTTGATGAATTTGTGACACAACCATTAAACGAAAACGTCCTATTAAAATCTTGTACGGAAGTCGCTCAAGTGCCAAGTTTGGAACTGGATGATTTTGCCCATATTGCCGGCATGAAAGAGATGATGTTGACCTATTTACAACAGGCAATAAAACATCATCGGAAAGGCGTGAATCTTTTAATTTATGGCGTGCCCGGCACCGGTAAAACCGAATTTGCCGGGTTGCTTGCACAGGCATTAGGGATTTCGGCGTATAACATTA
Organism: Haemophilus sp. oral taxon 851 str. F0397; assembly: GCF_000242295.1. Taxonomy (NCBI): domain Bacteria; kingdom Pseudomonadati; phylum Pseudomonadota; class Gammaproteobacteria; order Pasteurellales; family Pasteurellaceae; genus Haemophilus; species Haemophilus sp. oral taxon 851. The sequence continues at coordinate 53,458 of NZ_JH591079.1, read as the reverse complement.
CTTATATGGATTCTGACGGAGATGTTGTGAAGGCAGAGCAACGCCTGAACTACAGTCGTCTTGCTCAAACGCTATTGAACGGGAAGCAGACGCTTTTAATTTTTGATGAAATTGAAGATGTGTTTAACGGCTCGTTTATGGAGCGTTCTGTTGCGCAAAAAAATAAAGCGTGGACAAATCAGTTGTTGGAAAACAATAACGTGCCGATGATATGGTTATCGAATTCGGTTTCTGGCATAGATCCTGCTTTTTTACGCCGCTTTGATCTTATTTTAGAAATGCCAGATTTGCCGTTGAAAAATAAGTCGGCACTGATTACGCAACTGACTAAGGGAAAATTAAGTCCAGCCTATGTACAGCATTTTGCTAAAGTGCGGTCATTAACGCCGGCGATTTTAAGTCGCACAATTCGGGTGGCAAAGGAACTCAATACATCAAATTTTGCGGAGACGTTGCTCATGATGTTTAATCAAACGTTAAAATCGCAAAATAAACCGAAAATCGAACCGCTTGTTTTAGGCAAAGCCGACTACAACTTGGATTATGTAGCTTGTAATGACAATATTCATCGTATTAGCGAAGGGTTAAAGCAGTCGAAAAAAGGGCGAATTTGTTGCTATGGCCCGCCAGGAACTGGGAAAACCGCTTGGGCAGCATGGCTTGCAGAACAGTTGGATATGCCTCTGTTGTTAAAACAAGGCTCAGATTTACTTAATCCTTATGTGGGCGGGACAGAACAAAATATTGCTCAAGCCTTTGAACAAGCGAAAGCCGATAACGCATTATTAGTGTTAGATGAAGTGGATACGTTCTTATTTTCTCGAGAGGGAGCAAATCGAAGCTGGGAGCGTTCACAAGTGAATGAAATGTTGACACAAATTGAACGCTTTGAGGGGCTGATGGTGGTATCAACAAATTTAATTGAGGTGCTTGATCCAGCAGCCTTACGTCGTTTTGATTTAAAATTGAAGTTTGATTATTTAACGCTCAAACAACGCTTGGATTTTGCTAAACAACAAGCGGAACTTTTAGGGTTGCCGTTGTTATCGGAAGAGGATTTAAGTCAGATTGAATCGTTTAATTTATTGACGCCTGGAGATTTTGCTGCAGTGGCTCGTCGTCACCAATTTTCCCCTTTTCAAAAGGTGCAAGATTGGCTAAACGCATTACAAGGTGAATGTGAAGTGAAACCAGCGTTTTCTGCAACGACAAGGCGGATAGGATTCTAATCAAAGTGCGATCAAAATTTTTATGGTTTTTTGACTGCATTTTTTATTGTTTTTTCAACTAACGGAAAATAAAAACCATTGAATTTATCTTCAATTATGATTTCTGTGATCCACCTCACAATCTTAATATGACAATTATCATAACCCTTTAGAGAGCGTTATATTATCTTTACGCTATGTTGATCGATATAGGGAGGACAACATATGCTCATGACGATACTCAGCTTCCTCATTGTAACTGGTGTGGTTGCTTATATTTCTTGGTTAAAAACAAAAGGGGATGATTTAAGTACATCCAAAGGGTATTTCTTAGCTGGCCGTGGTTTAGGTGGGTTAGTGATAGGGTGCTCAATGGTATTAACTTCACTCTCAACAGAACAACTGATTGGCGTAAATGCGGTCTCTTATAAAGGAAACTTTTCAATTATCGCGTGGACCGTTCCAACGGTTATTCCGCTTTGTTTCTTAGCACTTTATATGTTACCGAAATATTTGCGTAACGGTTACACAACAGTGCCAGAATTTTTTGAAAGCCGTTTTGACCGTCAAACACGCTTGATTATGTCAACATTATTCTTGGTGTTTTATCTTTTCATCGTAATTCCAACCGCACTTTACACTGGTGCAATCGCCTTCAATAAAATCTTTAACTTAGAAACCGCATTTGGCTTAAGCTATGGGGCAGCTATAACTTACACCGTCATTGCGATTGGCGTTGTTGGGGCTATTTATGCGATTTTTGGTGGTTTGAAAGCAGTGGCGGTATCAGACACGATCAATGCGGTGATTTTAGTCATTGGCGCATTGCTTGTACCATTCTTTGCCTTGATGTATTTAGGCGATGGCAGTTTCTCCGAAGGTTTACACACAATCACAACAACGCACATTGAAAAATGGAATGCGATTGGTAGCGAAACAGATGCCACTCCTTGGCCAACTATTTTCACGGGGATTATGGTTGTTCACTTTTTCTATTGGACAACTAACCAAGCTATCGTACAACGTTGCTTAGGTGCGAAAGATTTACAATCAGGTCAAAAAGGTATTTTGATCGCGGCATTATTCTTATTAACTTTACCGATCATTTTAAACCTTCCTGGTTTATTGAGTTTCCATATTTTAGGGGAAGGCGTAAATCCAATTGATGCCTCTTATCCATTATTAGTAAACAAGGTATTACCAACTTGGTTACAAGGTTTCTTTATTGCCGCATTATTTGGCGCAATTTTAAGTACCTTTAACTCATTCTTAAATTCAGCAGCAACCATTTACTGTAAAGACTTATTGCCTTCTATCAGCAAAAAAGTGCGGTCAGAAGAAGAATTAATTTCTTACGCGAAAAAAGTTTCTACCATTATGGCCATTGTCACTATGATTTTCGCTCCGTTACTCATGTTTGGTACAGATGGTATTTTCTTAATCACTAAACGTTTCGCAGGATTTGTGAATATTCCAATCGTTGCTTTATTTGCCGTAGGTATGTTTAACAAAACTGTATCTGGCAAAGCGGCACGTATCGCTTTACTTGCTCACGTTATCTTGTACTTCTGCATCGTTTGGGTGTTTAATGTCAAAATCAACTTCGTGTATGTTATGGGCGGATTATTTGTATTTGATGTCGTATTAATGCTCATCTTAGGACAATTCTTACGCCGCGAACCTTACATTGAAAACAAAGAAAACTTAGGTAACGTAGATTTAACTAACTGGAAATACTTAAAAGTAACCAGCGTATCTTTAATCTTAGGTTTACTTGCGCTTTACACTTTCCTTTCACCACTTGGTATGGCATCAGAATCTGGCAATCCATCAATGGTACTTGGCGTATGGGCGGTGTTACAAATTATCGTGTTATTTGTTGTACGAGATAAAGAGGCTAAATAATGAACATTATTTATATTCTACTGGATCAAATTCGTAAAGATATGTTGGGACCTTATGGTCACCAAATTGTGAAAACCCCGAATTTAGATCGTTTGGCAAAAGATGGCGTTCGCTTTAATAACGCCTTCACTCCAGCGTCTGTTTGTGGTCCTGCACGCACTTCACTTTTTACTGGATTAATGCCGTCCTCTCACGGCATTATTAAAAATGGAGAAAAAGGTGGTACAGGTGAAATTAGCCAAGAAAAACCGAATATCGGTAAATTGGCTGGCTATAATACTTATGTTGTAGGGAAGTGGCACGTAGGTACTAAATCTGTACCCGAAGATTACGGGATTAAAGGCCATAACTTTGATGGTTATGGCTATCCCGGCAGTGGAGTATATAAAAATTTAGTCTTCAACCAACCACCAACACATTCCAATCGTTATAAAGAATGGTTAGAAGAAAAGGGGTATGAAATCCCAGAAGTAAGCCGTGCCTACTTTGGTGATAACCCACATTTACGAGTACAAGAACTTTGCGGTTTACTTTCAGGCACGAAAGATCAAACTATCCCTTATTTCATCATTGATGAAGCGAAAAAATATATTCAAGAGTCATTAGATGAAGGCAAGCCGTTCTTTGCATGGATAAACTTCTGGGGGCCTCACACACCTTGTATCGTGCCAGAACCTTATTATTCCATGTATCGAAAAGAAGATGTGGTGCTTGATAAAAGTTTCTTTAAACCGTTAGAGGGCAAACCAGGACATTTCCGCACAATTTCAAAAATGTGGGGAATGTGGGAAGCGAGCGAAGATCATTGGAAAGAGGTCATCACAAAATTCTGGGGGTATATCACCTTAATTGATGATGCAATCGGTGAATTATTCGATTACTTAGAAAAAAATGGTCTTTATGACCGCACTTTCTTGGTAGCAACCGCAGATCATGGTGATGCAATGGGTGCGCATCGAATGATTGAAAAAGGTGAATTTATGTTTGATGCCACCTATAACATTCCGATGATTATCAAAGACCCAAATTCAGACCGAGTCAATCAAGAAGATGATAACTTTGTCTATCTTCATGACTTAACCTCGACAGTTTTTGATTTAGCTAATCAAAAAGTTCCTGAAAGTTTTGAAGGGCAGAGTATTCTCCCGATTATGCGTCAACACCAAGATAACCAAAGAAAAGGTGTACTTGGTCAACTTGCGGGGCATTTTGTGTATTTTGAACAACGTATGTGGCGTCGTAAAGATTACAAACTCGTATTTAATGCGACTGATGTTTGTGAACTTTACAACATCCGTAACGATCCGGAAGAAATGCACAATTTATTCTATGATTCACAATATAACAGCATCAAAAAAGAGATGTTGGAAGAAATGCGCGCAGAGATGAAACGTCTGAATGACCCACTGGAAAATTGGGTTTATCGAATTATTGACGAAATTTAATCAAAGTCGTAGATTAAGGGCGTATCTGATACGCCCTTTGTTATCTCTGCACCTTATTTGTCTTTTAAAAGCACAGGAATAAACATGAAAACAACATTACTAAAAACACTGACACCAGAACTTCACCTTGTTCAACATAACAACCTCCCAGTTCTTCACTTGAAACATGCTGTTGGTAGCGCAAAAATTTCCTTACAAGGGGCACAGCTTATAAGTTGGAAACCGCAAAATGCGAAGCAAGATGTATTATGGTTAAGTGAAGTAGAACCCTTCGAAAATGGCAATGCTATTCGTGGTGGCGTACCAATTTGTTATCCTTGGTTTGGTGGCATAAAACAACCTGCACACGGCACAGCTCGTATTCGTTTATGGCAATTGAGTCATTACGATATTTCAGCGAATAAAGTGCGGTTAGAATTTGAGTTGTTTTCTGATTTAAATATTATCGAAGCTAAAATTGTAATGGTGTTCACAGACAAATGTCATTTAACCTTCACACATTATGGCGAAGAACCTGCACAAGCAGCATTGCATACCTATTTCAATATTGGGGATATTAATCAAGTGGAAGTACAAGGTTTACCTGAAACTTGTTTTAATAGCTTAAACCAACAACAAGAAAATATTCCGTCACCGCGTCACATTTCTGAAAATGTTGATTGCATTTATTCTGCAGAAAACATGCAGAATCAAATCCTAGATAAAAGTTTCAATCGTACGATTGCACTGCATCATCATAATGCAAGCCAATTTGTTCTTTGGAATCCTTGGCATAAAAAGACGAGTGGAATGAGTGAAACTGGTTATCAAATGATGTTGTGCTTAGAAACTGCTCGCATTCATCACTTGCTTGAATTTGGCGAAAGTTTAAGCGTAGAAATTTCGCTTAAAGGCTAAATTTTGTTGCATAAGTGGTGTGAATACTATAGAATTCGCGGGATTTTGCTCGTTCCTTACGGGCAACAAATTTGAAATCTTTTATTTTTAGCGAAAAGATTTTTACTATTAACCAATAGAAGGAATACGATTATTAAAACCGTAAAAAAAGCGCCGGCAGTAAATCGCCCAAACCGTATCAATGAAGAGATTCGTGTAAAAGAAGTTCGTTTAATTGACCAAGATGGTGAACAAGCAGGGATTGTTTCTATTCAACAAGCCCTAGAAATGGCAGAGCAAGCAGAGCTTGATCTTGTTGAAATTAGCCCAAATGCAGAGCCGCCGGTTTGTCGCATTATGAACTACGGTAAATTCCTTTACGAAAAAAGTAAAACCGCTAAAGAACAAAAGAAAAAACAAAAAGTTGTCCAAGTTAAGGAAATTAAATTCCGCCCAGGCACAGACGAAGGTGACTATCAAGTTAAATTACGCAGCTTAATCCGTTTCTTAGAAGAGGGAGACAAAGCGAAAATTACCGTGCGTTTCCGCGGTCGTGAAATGGCTCACCAAGACATTGGCTTTGACGTGTTAGAGCGCGTAAAAAATGATTTAGCTGAAATTTCTGTCGTTGAATCTGCACCAGGTAAATTAGAAGGCCGTCAGGCTGTAATGGTGTTAGCACCGAAGAAAAAATAAGAATTTTGCTGAGAAATCTCAGCAAATCTTTTTGTTTAAGTTTGACTTAAATAAAAAGACAACTGCATGTTAGGCACACTACGCAGCCTAACTGCTTTTGAAAAGGCAATTTAATTTGCCTTATGATGGAAATGATCAGTGCTTCCAAGTAACTTTTTAAGTTCGCCTGATTATGTTGTTTTAAACGAAAAATGCGGAGTTATTTTAACAATGCCTAAAATCAAAACAGTACGCGGCGCAGCGAAGCGCTTCAAAAAAACTGCTTCTGGTGGTTTCAAGCGTAAACAATCTCACTTACGTCATATTTTGACTAAAAAAACAACTAAACGTAAACGTCATTTACGTCATAAATCAATGGTTGCGAAAGCAGACCAAGTTTTAGTAGTAGCTTGCTTACCATACGCATAAGCCGTTATTTAAGCAAAACGTACGATTAGTTCATTTTAGAAAAATATTACATAGGAGATTAAATAATGGCTCGTGTAAAACGTGGTGTTATTGCAAGAGCACGCCATAAGAAAGTTCTTAAGGCTGCTAAAGGTTATTATGGTGCACGTTCACGCGTGTATCGCGTTGCTTTCCAAGCGGTGATCAAAGCTGGTCAATACGCATATCGTGACCGTCGTCAACGTAAACGTCAATTCCGTCAATTATGGATTGCACGTATCAACGCTGCAGCGCGTCAAAATGGTTTATCTTACAGCAAATTCATCAACGGCTTGAAAAAAGCATCTGTTGAAATCGACCGTAAGATTCTTGCTGATATCGCTGTATTCGACAAAGTAGCGTTCGCTGCATTAGTTGAAAAAGCAAAATCTGCACTTTAATTTTTTAAAGTTTAGATAAAGAAGAATTAGGACGCTGAAAAGCGTCCTCTGACTACCGACAAACCCACCTTGCAGCCTAGCTGCCAAAGGTGGGTTTATTTTTGTCGTTTTACTTTTTTTCTTACATGTCACTTTAAATAGCCATGATCTGTCCCCAAAAGTTGGACTAAACAACCAACTGATTAAGGGGTAGATTTTTGATGAATAAATTCAACCAATCATTCAAACAACAAGTGATCGATTTTTATCTTCAATATGGTAAAAATCGTTCTCTCACCAGACAGCATTTTCAACTTGCAGAACAAACATTAAATCGTTGAATTGAACAATTTAATCAAAATGTAATCAATGGGTTAGAAGTAATAGGCAAGAAGAAACAAACGTATTAATAGGGAAAATCCTATTTTACACTCTGATCAAGGGGGCAATATCAAATTAGAGGGTATCAAGCAATCCTCTTGAAATACGGTATTCGACAAAGTATGTTTAGAAGGAAATTGTTTAGATAATGCGGCGATGGAGAGTTTCTTTGGATGGTTAAAAACAGAGCGCTATGAGAGGAAACAGTTTGATACTTTCGAACAACTCAAAAAACGATTAATGAGTACATTCATTATTACAATCATGAGCGTATTCAGTGTAAACTAAAAGGGCTAAGCCCTGTAGAATACAGAACTCAGTTCTTGATTTAACAGTCTAACTTTTTGAGATCAGATCAGAAAAGATTATCTTTTTATTCTATAAAATGTTTTGTTGGAACTTAACTAATTGTTCTACTTGATGTAAATTTGGATTATAGACCCATTCATTATCAAAATGAGTTTTTAATCTATTTTCCATAAATAAATTACCAATCACTAAAGAGTGAAATTGGTTTCCTTTTTCTCTTTGTTTTCTTATGTCGCTAAGTAAAGTTTCAGGCAATGACCCCATTACAAAATCAGAAATCATTAAAACATCTGCTTTTTCATAATTCTCCGATTGGCATAGCGATAAAGCATATCGTAATGCAGGAGCAGCATCAGTCCCACCGTGGAACGATTTACTCAAGAAAGAAACTAAATCGGCAATGCCTTTTGTTGCACTAATTTCAAACGTCTCAATACCTGTTGAGAAATTAATAACAAAACATTTTCTTTGTTCTGCTTTAGCTTTATTTCCCAAATACAAAGACATCGCTTTAGCAATATTTTCAGGTATACCGCTCATTGAACCACTTGTATCCACACACAAAATCATTGGACCAAGTTTATTATCTTCTTTTATTTCTATTTCGGTAGTAATCTCTTGTTGTTCATCTTGAAATGCTGTTCCTTGTAATTCAAAACAAACTAATTTTGATTCTAAATATTTTAAGTCAAATAAAATAGCGGTTTCAGGATCTGCCATTAGTGCCAATTCGGAAGGAATAACATACTCTAGATCTTTGCCTAATTTAAGACCAATAATTTCTTCTTTAGAATTAACATCAGTAACAGGCACGGGCACACTAATTGTTTGAGTAATAGTTTCTACCTTTGATGACTGCTCAATTTGTCGCATTTTACCTAATAAATCTGCGATTTTTTGTGCTTCTTTATCTTGTGAAAAATAATTTGCCCAACGAGTAAGTTCTTTAATTGATTGTGGGGTTAAAGAACCTAAACTATCATCAAACCAGATTCCAAAATCTAAGCCCAAAGGAGAAAGTTGTCGATCTAATTGTTGAATAAGTTCCAACCATTTTTCCAACTCTGTAAGGAATTTTCTTCTTGCAAGTTCAATCTGCTTTAATTCCCATTGAGCCTGTGATTTATCTAGATTTTTTTGCCATTCTTTCAATAATAAACTAGAAGCAATTCCTTTTTCTTTATTATTACTTTCTAATTTTTTATACCAAAAAGAATAATCAAAAGGAATACCTACTAATTTACAAAAAGCTTGGCATTCTTGGATAGCTTTATCATTTAAAACAGATTTATTTTTATGAAATTCGCTATTCCATATTTTCCATTTTTTTCGGAATTTTGGAAATGGATTCTCTTGTTGAATAAATTTCTCTGTTTTCTTAAACCAATTACGGATATGATCACTTAAATATTCAGCAAGTTGTGGTCTTTGAATAAGCTCTTCATATTTTTCAGAAAGGGATTTTTTGATAATCCCTTTTTCTGATAACAAGTTTATTGGCATAATGACTCCAAACGCTCACAGTCTGTAATTCGTAATTTAAGCTGTTCTATTTGTTTTAAAATACCACTTACTGCTACATTAATTTCATTTTCAGTAACAAATGGGCTTTGCAGTTGTTTTTTATAAGATTTATTTTTATCTTCAATTATAACTAAAGTATTACTTAAAATAGATCTAACTTCTTTTATTGCCTCTGAAAGTGATTTAATCAGCCTTTTATTCACTTTTTGTTTTCTTTGACCTTTCTTGAATAAAGGTTTAGGAGAGAATCTTAAGTTTTCATAATCATTATTTAACATCAATATGCAACTTCCTTGTTGGTCAAATTTATATGAAACATCTTTGATAAGATTACCTTGAGAATCTACAGGATGGTACTCCTGCGATGTTTTCATATGTTTAAATGGTATATTTAATATGAATTGTCTATTCCTATTGCTATAACTACTATATTTATAGTTAAAATTAGCTTCAATTTCAAAATACTCATCTCCATTTAGGTTATAAGTATCATAAATATCTTCAGAATAATATAGCTCGTTATGAATTTCTTTATCTAATTTATCTTTTTCTCTATCTAAATCAGCCAAATCAACCCCACTGTCAAAACCGCATTCTTTGATTACATTCATTACTATATTTTCTACCGCTTCACGATTTTCAGGAGTAGTCCATAAACAATATTTTAATAAAACAACATCACTATGGTTAGTTTCTTTACGTCCATTACAGAATGCAGATGCCTTTAATAACAATGCAGCTCGTTGCCAACGTCTGTCTGAAACATATACTTTCAACTCCTCAAATTTATCTGCTAATTCTTGGCGAATATATTTGATAATTAACAGAGTATCATCACTGAGTGATACATTATGTAATTGCTCTCGCCATTGCATAAGTTCTTTAGAACGAATAACTAATTCGGGGCTTATGCTTGGTTTTTCTGAACTCGCTTTACTATTTAATAGTTGGTTGAAATTTTTATTTTCTTGAATTGGAGGAACAAGAAGACGAAGGATAAAACGGTCATATAAAGCGTCTAACCCCTGATTTTCTGCAGGAACTTCATTGGAAGCTGAAATAAGAGATTTTAATGGAACATCAATTCTCTCATTACCATTTTTAAAAATATGTTCATTAATAATAGTTAAAAGGTTATTTAAAATAGCAGGACTTGATTTCCAAATTTCATCTAAAAAAGCAAAATCAGAGGTTGGTAAATATCCTTCAACTTGGCGAACATAGCGATCAGCCTTTAATTCTTTAATAGAAATAGGACCAAAGATTTCTTCTGGTGTGGTAAAGCGATTCATCAAGCATTCAAAATAATTTGATGTTTCAAATGCACAAGCTAATCTCCTTGAAATTAAACTTTTTGCAGTACCAGGTGGACCATACAGAAAAGTATTTTGACCAGAGATAGCTCCTAATAAAGTAATGGCTAATATCTGCTCTCTTTCGTGCATATTAGCATTTAGTTGCTTTAATAAATTAGATATGCGCTTTTGCATAGCTATTTCTTGAGCATTGATAACTTTATCTAGTTCTTGCGAAGCTCGGTTTTGTTCTGATTTTTTATTCATTTGAAAAATTTCCTTAATCTTAAAATATTTAAAAATAATGCTAATGACGAAACCATTATACGTTATATATTTATAATATATAGCAAAATGTCTAACAAGGGATTAATTATTTCCAATCATTATAATCAAGGCTTTTAGGCTTATTTTTAGTGACTGACGTAGATTAGCAAGTATGCTAGTCTATAAAAATGAAGATAACTCATTATAAATTAAAGAAATCTATACAAAATAAAAGCGCCTTAAGCTTTTTGTATTAGAAGTTACAGCCCGAGCAGCAGCTGATTTATTCGATATACAAGCCTCAGCGATTTTGTTTTACCGAAAAATTCATGAAGTCATTAACTATCATTTAGCCCTTAAAGATGATTAGGTTTTTGATGGTCAAATTGAGATTGATGAAAGCTATTTTGATGGCATCGTAAAGGAAAACAAGGTAGAGATACAGTAGGAAAAGTTGCCGTATCTGGTTTGTTAAAGTGACAAAGAAAAGTATTTGCGGTGGTGGTAGAAAATAGCGAAACAGGACATTATTAATTGTAGAAGATCAAACCCAATATGATGGTCTCCCGTTTAAAAACTCGTGCCTGTCATCTTAATTTAAGCTTAGATTCTTTTCTACTAAAATACGTTTCCCATCAAATAATGTTCCCATCGCTGTTCTTTCACAACACATTTTACCTTGATGGGTACAATAAGGGTTATAATACAACATCTATTCATCTAATAAGTCTGTTTGTAATGTATCTAAACCCGTATAAATTCTCTTTCTAAAGGCAACCTGATAAAACTCCTGCAAAATCGTTTTGTGGAAACGCTCGCAGATGCCATTGATTTGCGGATGTTTGATTATCGTTAATGGCTAAATAAAGCTCATCATCGTGATTTTCCACTTTTCCACCATATTCACTACTGCGGTCAGTTACAATGCGTAACATCGGTAATTCTTTGCCTTCAAAGCAAGGGAGTACCTTGTCATTAAGAATATCTATGGCACTAATTACGGTCTTCATCGTATAAAGTTTTGCAAACGCAACTTTACTATAAGTATCGATAAAGGTTTGCTGGTAAATGTGTCCTACGCCTTTGAGATTACCTACATAGAAGGTATCTTGAAACCCGAGATAACCTGGGGGGAGCCGTTTCAATTTCTCTACACGCAGGGACATCTTCTTTTTTTGCGCTCTAGGGCTTGTACTTACGATTCACTTAAAATAATACCTTTTTCGGCAACCAACTTCTCAAGTGCAGTTAATTTTTGTTTGAAATTAGCCAGATTATGTCTTAACCAAATGGAATGCACGCCTCCTGCTGAAACAAAAAACTTGTTTACGTAATTCATTGCTGGCACAAACCTGTCCAAAGGCGGGATTATCTAAGGCGAATTGTACCACTTCTTGTTCAACTTTCTAATCAACACGATTTTTCAGGTTAGGCACGCATCGATTTTGATTAAGTAAGGCTTCAACTCTACCTTGTTCTGCTTGTTGATAGTGATAAAAGGTATCACAACTCATGCCCATAATTTTATAGGTTTGTGAGATGTTACCTAACTCTTCCGATAAATTAAGTAAACCGGTCTTGTGTTTAATGATAGAGTTGTAAGTAATAAAACATGTGAGTTTCCTTTTTTGTTTAGATTGATTTTGACACTCATATTCTAAATGGGGAAACTCTCACTTTTTATTGTAATTTGTTAGATTAAGTCTGATCTTCTGCAAATTAGGACGCTGAAAAGCGTCCTTTTTTTGCATTTGTGACTTCAAATTTTGTAAAATAATGCCATTAGTTCTCATCTGTTAAAATCTATGGCCGAAACAATCCCACTGAATCCTATCACGTTGCCTTTAAATCAAATTAGCTTAATCGAAGCATCTGCTGGTACGGGGAAAACATATACTATTGGTTCTTTATATCTCCGACTTTTATTAAAGGCTGGAGAAAATAACTTTTCTCGTCCGTTAAATGTGGAAGAAATTCTGGTGGTAACCTTTACGGAAATGGCAACAGAAGAACTCAAGAAAAAAATTCGTGAGCGTATAACAGATGCGATTGATAAACTCACAACCTTCTCAGAAACCCAAGATAAATCCGCATTTAAAAATGATGAATTTCTTACCGCACTTTGTGATAATTTGAACATTTTTGAGGCAATTCATCTCTTAAAATTAGCTGAGCAAAATATGGATTTGGCGGCAATTTATACCATTCACGGTTTTTGTCGCCGTATGTTGATGCAATATGCTTTCCATTCTGGCATTCACTTCAATTTAGAATTAATTAAAGATCAATCTGATTTATTAGTTCGTTTTGCTAATGAATTTTGGCGAGAACATTTTTATCCATTGCCTTTTGAAATGGCTGATTTTATTGCGAATGAACTAGGATCACCAGATTACGTATTATCCCTATTAGAATCGAATTTAGGCAAAAATTTAATTGTTGATTTGGAGAACCAACAGGCATTATCTATTTCTATCACAGAATTTTTACACCAATATCTTGGTGAGTATTTTAAAGATATCAAGGCACTAAAACGTTTTTGGTTAGAAAGTGCGGGTAAAATTTCTGAATTAATTACAGAAGAATTGAATAAAGATTATGCAAAAGGTGAGCCCAAATCCTTAAGCCGTCGAAGCTATAATACATCACGTTTGGCGAAATGGATTGAGCAAGTAAACGCCTGGGCAAATAATCCGCGTGATTATTTACTAAATGAAACCTTGATGTCGTATTTCACTCAATCAGCTTTAGGTGAAAAAGGTGAGGAGGGCGCATCCCCCTTTATTGCCCCTATTTTTACTGAATTAGAAGAACGTACAAATGCTTTAATATCCCCAGATTTACTTCGTCGAGTTATTCTTTATCATTATCGACAAGGCTTACAGCAAAAACTTTTAGACTATAAACTAAATCATCAAGAAAAATCCTTTGATGATTTATTGCGCTTGTTTTGCAAAGCCTTGCAAGGTCCGCAAGGGGACGAATTAGCGGAAATGATTCGTTTCCAATATCCTTTTGCGATGATTGATGAATTTCAGGATACAGATTCACAACAATACGCTATTTTTTCAAAAATTTATCGTGATAATCCTGAAAAAAATACTGGTTTTATTATGATTGGCGATCCGAAGCAGGCGATTTATCGTTTCCGTGGCGCAGATATTTTTACTTATCTAAAAGCATCGGACGAAGCCCAATCTCGTTTTGAACTCACTAAAAATTATCGTTCAGAGAAGCATTTGGTTGATGGCGTAAATGCTTTATTCGATTTTCCTCAATCGCCATTTATTTATCAAAATATTAACTTTACTGCTGTTGATTCTCGTGATGATCATCTGCGATTTTATTTAAATGGTAAAGCTGAACCAGCTTATCGTTTTTATCTAACTGAAAGTGACAAAGTGAATAAAACTGAAATGGCAAAAATATGTGCTATTTCTATTCAACATTGGCTAAAAAGTGCGGCAGAAAATCAGGCAGTTTTTCAAAATGAAGATACTTGTAAAACATTGCAAGCGGCAAATATTGCCGTATTGGTGCGTGATAAAAATGAAGCGGCTCTAGTAAAAAATGAATTGCAAAAATTGGGGATCGCGTCAGTTTATCTTTCTGATCAAAATAGCGTATTTGATAGCAATGTTGCGAAAGAATTAGCTTGGGTGCTTAAAGCCTGTTTGAATGTGGCAGAACGTCCAATTTTGAACGCAATTGCGACCGCACTTTTTGGCTTAAATGCGGCGGATATTCATCAAATTCAGCAAAATGAGGCAGACTGGCAACGTTGGGCAGATAGTTTTGCTCAATACCAACAAACTTGGCAACGCCAAGGAATATTGGCCATGCTACATCAAATTTTATTGGAACAAGGCATTTCAGAACGCTTATTAAGCCAAGCCACGGGCGAGCGAGATTTAACGGATTTCCTACATTTGGCAGAAATTTTACAACAAGCTGCCACGCTACACGAAAGTGAAGCGGCATTGCTCAGTTGGTTTGAAAAACAAATTCAAGGCGAAGGTCGTCAAGAGGCTCAAATTCGTTTAGAAAGTGAACGCCAGTTGGTAAAAATAGTGACAATCCATAAATCTAAAGGCTTAGAATACGATTTAGTTTGGCTACCATTTTTAGCTGTACCAAGCAAAATTCCAACGGCTGGTGACATGAATGTTTATTATTCTAAAGAACGAGATGAAACCTTATGGGATATGGAAAATCGTAATTTAAACGCACTTTATGAAGAAACTTTTGCGGAAGAGTTACGTTTACTTTATGTGGCTTTAACGCGTGCCAAATATCAAATGGCATTCGCTTTGCCTGCGCAATTTGATAAAAAATGGAATGCCTTGCATTATGTACTAAGCCAAGGTGAAATAGGCAAGGAAATAGCGTTATCAGCGCCTAAAGATACCGAGACGTTGTTGCAAACCTTTAAAGAAAAAATGCAAGATAATGTGGAAATCTGCACTACGCAAAATCTAGAGGCTTTGCCGACCTTATCAATTAATACAAAAAATGATGAGCTTAAAGCCGCAAAATTTACGGGCAATATTGAGCAAGATTGGCGAATAACCAGTTTTACTTCAATTGAACAAGGTCATCGCCGACAAAATTATTTCACTGAAAGTGCGGGTAAAAAACACGCTGTTTTTGATGATGCAAAAGATTATGACAGCCAAAATTCGATTGAAATTTCGACCGCACTTTTAAGCGAAAATGAATCAAATATTTTAGATTTGCCACGAGGTAAACAAGTCGGGACTGCATTGCATCGCCATTTTGAAAATTGCTATTTTTCTGATTTAGCAAATACAGAAGAAATTGACAAATTAAGACAATCCTTACAGTTAGATGAAACCCTTACAGAACCGCTACAAAATTGGCTACAACAGATTTCACATACGCCACTTTCTCATGAAATAGGAATAGCATTAGCTGATTTGGTAAATAAAGATTGCATTAAAGAAATGCCATTTTATCTGGCTATTCGGGAACATTTTGATGTTGATGCGTTTAATCGCACGTTGAAAGCCCATCATCATTTGCCAAGCGATCCACTTCAATTTGAACAAATTCAAGGCATGGTGCGAGGTTCGATTGACTTAGTTTTCCGTCATAATGGGAAATATTATCTTGTTGATTATAAATCTAATTTCTTAGGTTCAAGCCTTACTGATTACAATCAAGAGGCATTGAAAAAAGAAATGTTACACAGTCACTATGATTGGCAATATTTAATTTATACGCTGGCATTACATCGTTATTTGCAAAGCGTTGTGCCTCATTACGATTATGCGCGAGATTTCGGCGGGGTATTTTATCTTTTCTTACGTGGAATGAATGGTGAGCCACAATCTGGCGTATTTTACGATCGTCCAAGCGTTGAATTAATCACAGAATTAGACGGGGTGTTTTAATGTTATCTGTATTATACAAACTTAAAGAGCAGGGCATTCTTTCTCAAGGTGATTATTATTTTGCTAAGTTGATAGCTGATAAACAATGTCATACGGATTATGCGGAACCAGTCAAAAATTTAGCCATATTATTAGCCGCACTTTGTAGCTGGCGTTATACGCAGGGAAATACTTGCAGCCAATTAGATCGCTATTTAGAACATAATTTATTTGGCTTGGCTTATCGTACAACGGAAGAAGATTATTTAGCTGAAATTCGCAAAAAAATTGGTTATTTACCTGTGGAAGATTGGCAAAATGCGTTGTGCGGGCATATGGCATTTACGCAAGATCCCGTCAATCAAATTGCGCCAATGGCATTTCAATTTGGCGCGTTGTATTTCTATCGCGCTTGGCAAGATGAATATCGTATCGCGCAATATATAAAAAACACTTTAAAAAAACACCGCACTTTAGCCTTTTCTTATGATGAAATTCGTCAAAAATTAGATAAATATTTCCCTGAAAAACAGGAAAAAATAGATTGGCAAAAAGTGGCGGTAGCCACAGCGATTAAAAGTCCATTTTCGATTGTTACAGGCGGCCCAGGAACAGGAAAAACCACGACAGTTACGCGTTTATTGCTCGTTCTACAAGAATTATTTGATTGTAAATTACACATCAAATTGGTTGCACCGACTGGCAAAGCCGCCTCTCGTTTGGAAGAATCGATTAAAAATGCGTTAGGTTTTATGCAAGAAAAAATGAATTTATCCGATTCACTTTTCAATGCGATCCCACAAAAAGCCAGTACTTTGCATAGTTTACTGGGTGTGAATGCTTTTAATGATTACACGCGCTATAACAGTCATAACCCTTTGCAGTTGGATGTATTAGTTGTTGATGAAACATCAATGATTGATTTGCCAATGATGGCAAAACTTATCAATGCCTTAAAGCCTGAAACTCGATTAATTTTATTAGGCGATCAGGCGCAATTAGCCTCTGTTGAGGCGGGGGCAGTATTGGGAGAATTAGCTCAATTTGTTACTCAACCTTATAGTCATGAACAAGCTACGTATTTGCAAGCGACGACAGGATACGAAGTAAAAGGTTCTGATTGTTCAAATCTAATACGTGATTGTTTATGCCATCTAACAGAAAGTCGCCGTTTTGATAAAGATTCAGGTATTGGCAAGTTGGCTGAATTCATTCAAAAAGGCAAAGCAGACGATAGCCTTGGGTTATTTGAACATTATCCTCAAGAATTGCACTTTAATGCCTTAAATGATGAACGCGATGCGGTCAATCAAGTGGTGAAAAGTGCGGTGAAAAATTACCGCACTTTCTTAAAAATGTTGGATGATTTACGTAAACAAAAAATTGCTCCTAACGCTAAAAATGAACAAGGCATTTCCTATGCCGAAGCTATTCAAGCGCAATTTAATTCTGTGAGATTTTTAACCGCACTTCGTAATAGCGATTTAGGTGTTGAAAATCTCAATAAAGAAATCGCATTAGCGTTGCGAGAGGAAAAATTGCTTTGGTTCCGTAATGAACAAGATTGGTATATCGGCAAGCCAATTATGATTACTGAAAACGATCATAATGTTCGCCTTTATAACGGCGATATTGGACTGTGCTTGGCAAATGGCAAAGTATGGTTTGGCAATCGAGAAGTGCTGACAAGCCGAATTCCAGCACACGAACCCGCTTTTATGATGACGATTCATAAATCTCAAGGTTCCGAATTTGAACATACCGTCATGGTGCTTCCAACAGAAGTGAATCCAGTACTGTCTCGAGAATTAGTTTTCACGGGCGTGACTCGTGCAAAAAAAGAACTCACTGTATTTGCCGATGAAAAAATATGGAAAACAGCGATTCGCCAGACAGTGAGACGCCAGAGCGGATTGGGTAAATTATTGGAAGAGTTGAATTAGTCAAAAAGGCGGAATGAATCCGCCTTTAAATTTATAAATCCATCACTTATTCATCAACAATATCAGTAAATTCTGCGCCTAATACTTTTGCTAAATCTTGTGGCGCAATTTCTACGCTTAGCCCTCGTTTTCCGCCTGAAACATAAATCGTTTCAAACTCAAGTGCGGTGGAATTTATCACCGTTTTCACGCGTTTCTTTTGACCGAGCGGGCTAATTCCCCCCACAAGATAGCCTGTACTTTTTTGCGCCGCATCTTTATCTGCCATTTCCACTTTTTTCACACCGATAGATTTTGCCGCTTTCTTTAAATTCAGCATATTGGCCGTTGCAAGCACAAAGCAAGCGAGTTTTTTCTGATCGCCATTTTCCGCCACAAGTAAGGTTTTAAAAGAGCGATTAGGATCAATGCCTAGTTTTTCTGCGGCCTCATCACCAAAATGTTGATTATTCGGATCATGATCATAAGTGTGCAAGATAAAAGGAATTTTTTGTTTTTTAAGTAAATCAATTGCAGGTGTCATTATTTCGTTCCTGGTTTTGGTGTAAAATAATGCCAATTATTTTACAGCGGAGAGAAAAATGGACGCAACCTTAAATATTGCGATAGCAGCAGAATTTGAATTAAGTGAAAAAATTGTAGAGCGTTTAGAACAAAGTGCGATTGAAATTAGCAGCGTTTCTATTGTTGAAATAACACCTTTTGAAGAAGAACAAAATATTCGTTTTCGCAATAAAGGCGTTGAACAACTTTCTCCAAATGAAGTTGAGTGGGCTGATTTTAATTATGTCTTTTTTGCAGGAAAACTTGAGCAAGTTTCCCATATTGCGCAAGCAGCAGAGCAGGGCTGTATTGTCATTGATATGTTAGGCGTTTGCAGTGCGCTTTCGGATGTGCCCGTTGTTGTTCCAACGGTAAATGAATCACAACTATTTGAACTGAGACAACGTAACATTGTTAGCTTGCCTGATCCACAAGTAAGCCAACTAGCTTTAACGCTTGCCCCGATTTTACAAGAGACTAATCTTAATCAAGTGTTTGTCACTTCTTTATTACCAGCCTCTTATACAAATGCGGAAACCGTCACTAAACTTGCGGGACAAACAGCCCGTTTATTAAATGGTATTCCATTAGACGAAGAAGAAACGCGCTTAGCGTTTGATGTTTATCCACATCAAACACCTAGTTTATCTAATCAATTACAACGAATTTTTCCGCAATTAGAGCGTGTTACATTCCACGCAATCCAAGTGCCTGTATTTTATGGATTGGCACAAAAAGTCACCGCACTTTCAGACTATGATTTCAACTATCAGCCTCAAAATAGCGAGCTTATCGCTTTAGAAGAAACCTTAATTACGCCTGTGCTTAATGGAGAACAAGAAAATGGCGAAGAATCAGTAAAACTTCATTTAAGTCAAATAAGTGCGGTAGAAAATGGCATAGAATTTTGGTCTGTGGCAGATGAACAACGTTTTAATCTCGCCTTACTTTCAGTGAAATTGTTGGAGGGAATTTATCAGCAAGGTTATTAATACCCAGGAAATCAAGGAGAATAATATGCAAAATATTCTATTTATTATCCATTCATCCCCTTATGGTGACGAGCATTTTTTTAGTGCATTACGTTTGGCGTTACAGTTGCAAGAGCAGCATAAAAGTGCGGTTAATTTAAAAGTATTTTTAATGTCTGATGCGGTAACTGGCGCTTTAGCAAAACAAAATCCAGCAGAAGGGTATCATTTACAACAAATGTTGGAAATTTTAACTGCGCAAGGGGCGACAATTAAACTTTGTAAAACCTGTACAAATGCTCGTGGTATCACTGAATTGCCGTTGGCGGATGGGGTGGAAATAGGCACCTTATCAGAGTTGGCAGATTGGACGATGGAAGCCGACAAAGTATTAAATTTTTAATTTTCTCGATAAAAGAACCCGCCACAAGTGCGGGTTCTTTTTTGCTTATTTTGTTGCCGTTTTCATTGCTTGAACAAATTCAGTTAATTCAACTAAACATTGCTCGTGATTATCTAAATTTCGCTCAATGATTTTGACCGTTGCCGAACCTGAAATCGCACCGGCAGCCCCTAAAGACAACGCTTCTTTAACTTGCCCTGGTTGAGCAATGCCGAAGCCTTGTAAAATTGGCGGGGCATTATGCGCCTTAAGCTGTTCTACAAGGGTATCTAAATTCGCTGCGTGGGCTTGATTTTCAGCACTGGTTACGCCTGCGCGAGAAACTAAATAAGTATAGCCCTCGCTATTTTCGGCTACACCTTGGATCGTTTTTTCGTCCGCGTTTGGCGGGCAAATAAATACCGGTTGAATACCGTGTTTTTTAGCTGCTTGTACATAATCTTCTTTTGCCAGTAACGGAATATCTGCCACAAGCACAGCGTCAACACCGACTTCTGCACAGCGTTGATAAAAAGCATCTAAACCTTTGGCAAAAATTAAATTGGCGCAAAGCAATAAACTAATTGGAATCTCTGGATATTTTGACCGTACTTTTTCTAATAACTTAAAGCTATCTTCAGTGCTATGACCCGCAGTTAAAGCTCGATTATTCGCAGATTGAATAACTGGGCCATCAAGTAGTGGATCGGAAAAAGGAAAACCAAGCTCTAAAGCATCCGCACCGTTATCTACAAGCGTACAAATAATCTCAAAAGAGCGGTCAAAAGTAGGGTCACATAAGGTGACGAAAGGAACAAATGCCCCTTCATTTTTTGCTTTAAGCGCAGCAAATTGAGTTTCAAAACGGCTCATTATTTCATTCCTTTTTCTGTCAAAATTTTATCTACGGTGAAAATATCTTTATCGCCACGTCCAGATAAATTCACGACTAAAATTTGTTCTTTGTTAGGTTCTTGATGAATCATTTTTAAGGCTTGAGCAAGGGCGTGTGAGCTTTCTAATGCAGGAATAATGCCTTCATGTTTAGCTAACTCTTGGAATGCATTTAATGCTTCATCATCAGTAATACTTGGATATTCTGCTCGTCCAATACTTTGTAAATAAGCATGTTGAGGCCCAACAGAAGGGAAGTCTAACCCAGCTGAAACTGAGTAGGATTCCTCAACTTGACCATCTTCTGTTTGCATCAAAGGGGATTTCATCCCGAAATAAATGCCAACTTTTGCATGGCCTAATGGTGCGCCATGTTCACCGCTTTCAATGCCTTTCCCCGCTGGTTCAACGCCAATCAAACGCACATTTGGTTCATCAATAAAGTCAGTAAACATGCCAATTGCATTAGAACCACCGCCAACAGCAGCAATCACTGCATCAGGTAAACGACCTTCTCGTTCGAGAATTTGACGTTTCGTCTCAATTCCAATCATTTTTTGAAATTCTCTCACAATCGTAGGGAATGGATGAGGGCCTGCCGCCGTTCCAAGTAAATAATGGGTGTTTTCATAGTTTGCTGACCAATCACGCATAGCTTCACAACAAGCGTCTTTTAAAGAGCAAGAGCCTTTTTGTACAGGAATCACCTCTGCGCCCATTAGACGCATACGAAATACATTCGGCGATTGACGCTCAACATCTTTTGCGCCCATATAAATACGGCATGGCATATCTAACATAGCACAAGCTAGGGCGGTCGCAACACCGTGCTGACCAGCACCTGTTTCGGCAATAATACGTGTTTTACCCATGCGTTTAGCTAATAAAATTTGTCCTAAAACTTGATTAGTTTTATGAGCACCACCGTGTAATAAATCTTCACGTTTAAGATAGATTTTCGCTTTAGTACCTTTTGTTAAGTTGCGACAAAGGGTAAGTGCGGTCGGTCTTCCGGCATAATTTTTGAGTAAATCTTGAAATTCACGTTGGAATTCAGGATCGTCTTTCGCGTCTACAAATGCTTTCTCAAGTTGTTTAAGCACTGGCACGAGTATTTCTGGTACATACATACCACCAAACTCACCAAAATAGGGATTTAAAATAGTTTCTGACATTGTGTTTCCTTATTATTTTAATTTGAATTTCTTACCACATTAAGTGGTGCAAAAGTTTGTGCTGTTGGCATCACTTCAATGCGATTAATATTAACGTGTTCGGGTTGCTGATTGAGCCATAAAACCATGTTTGCAATATCTTGTGGTGTAACGTATTGCACATTTTCATAGAGTTTTTCTGCTCGTGCATCATCACCTTTAAAACGCACATTAGAAAATTCTGTTCCGCCACAAAGCCCTGGTTCTACGCTAGTAACACGGATATTTTTCCCCGCCAAATCTGCACGTAAATTTAAGCTGAACTGTGTCACAAAAGCCTTTGTACCGCCATATACGTTACCGCCTGGGTAAGGGTAGGTACCTGCAATTGAACTTAAATTAATAATATGGCCCGTATTTCTTTCTACCATTTGAGGCAAAACGAATCGAGTAATATTCACCAATCCTTTAATATTGGTATCAATCATTTGTTCCCAATCATCAAGATTCGCTTTATCGGCAGATTCTAAGCCAAGAGCCAATCCTGCGTTATTAACAAGTAAATCAATATTTTTCCATTGCGTAGGTAAAGATTTAATTGCTTCTTCAGTGGCTAGTCGATCAGATATATCGAAAGCAAGAGGCAGAAAATTTTCACCCAATTCAGCTTTTAGTGAAGTTAAACGCTCGGTACGACGGCCAGTACCAATTACAAAATATCCAGCTTGAATAAGCGTTCTACAGATTGCAGTACCAAATCCTGCGGTAGCACCAGTAATAAGGGCAATTTTAGACATCATTCTCTCCTTTTTATTTACGATATCTTTATACTACTACGCTAGTACAAAAAAATATAGGAGTTTATGAAGAAATTTGAAGAAAAAGAATGGAAAATAAAAGCAAAAAGTGCGGTGAAATTCCACCGCACTTTCAAAATTAATGATGATGGTGTTCTGGTTTTGGTGGGAGTTTAGCCAATCCTTTACCAACCGGTAAAATTAATGTGCTATAGCTTGCAGATTGCTGACAAATTTGTTGATCTGCAAATGGTGTTTTATGAATAACTTTAATTTTCCAAATACCATCAATTAATGGAATGATATTCACACGTCCTTGACTATCTGTTTTACCTGAAAAACCTTGTGGTTCACGATGACTTGTACTTGCTTCAAGATCTTTTACTACAATAGTATCTGCTGTTGCAATTACAGTTTCGCCTGCTAATGGCTGATCTTGGTAGAAAATTTGAACAGGGAACGGTTCGCCTGATTTTACTTTGCTTGGATCACGCAGAGGAACAATTTCAAGTGGTAAACCAACTCTTGTCATTGCCATTTCTGCATTTAATGGTTTTTTACCAACTGTAACAAGACTTTTACCAAACATTTGAGTTTGTTCGCAATAAGTTGGATTTTCTAATCCTTTCAAATTATCCATTTTCCAACCTTCAGAATTTTGTGACCAAAAGGTTGGTTTATAAGTCGCTGTCACCCAATAAGAGCCATCAGACAATGCTTTCTCTGATTGATATTGATAGTTTTCACCTTTTTGAACTAAGGTTTGTTTTTCACCATCTTGACGAATAATTTCCATTGGCGCAAAAATTTTTAAACGCGCTTCAGGAATTTTTTCTACGTAAGGGTAGTCCCCATAAGCTAATTCTGCTTTTAATACAGAACCAGATGCCAATTTTGCAGGCGCTTGAACCCAAACTTCATGAGCTTGCGCTACACCAGCTAAAGCCAATAAACTTGCAATTAATGTTTTTTTCATACCTTTCCTTAATAAAAAATAGAGGTGAGCATTTATAAAATGAGCTCGAATATTAAATGAAAATAACTATCATTTAAATGGTAATTTAGAGGGAATTTAAAATTTGTGATCTAAATCACAAAATATCTATATAAATCATATAAAAAATTCCCTAAATACTTAGTACTTAGGGAATTTCTAAATGTAGATGGCTATTATTAATTGTCTTTTTTAGATGGCTTAATGCCTAATAAATTACAACTTAATTTACTAATCACATGTTCCGCAGTATTTCCCAATAATGCAGCAGACAAACCTGTACGGCCAACTGTACCTAAAATTACTAACTCTGCTTCAATTTCTTTTGCGACTTCAGGAATCACTTCTTCAGGGAAACCTTCACGCACATGAGTGTGGTCTTCACTAATACCAAATTTTTGACGCAATGCTTTCATATTAATGAGATGTTGGCCACGAATACCGTTTTCGTAGCCTGAAGTATTAAATTCTGGTAAATCAATCGCCATATTGATTGGAGCAGAAGGGTAGGCTGCAACTAAGTGAACATTACCACGATTTAAATTTTCAGCGAGTGACATGCCTGTTTCCACTAGTTCTTGATTAAATTCATCTTGATAGTCTTGCTCACCAGAAACATTCACCGCCACAAGAATACGGCGTTGATGTTTCCAATCGCCATCGCGAACCATCAAAACAGGAACGGGGCATTTACGAAGAAGCTGCCAATCCACTGGAGTAAAAATAAGTGAAGTAAAACTTTCTTCATCTTTAGTATATTTCACCACAAGATCATAATTGTTACTTTCAACTTCTTCTTTAATCGCCTCAGCTTCGTTACTATTCCAAACAATGTGAGATTGCAATTCAATTTCCGGATCTGCATATTTATCTAAGTAATATTGAACCGCATGGCGGTGTTTTTTAATTACTTGTTGATGCATTTCTGAACGTTCTTCAGAAGAAAGTAAAGCCGACATTTCATAAGATAAGTCATATACAGATAAAAGTGCGGTGATCTTTACTTTAGTTTCATTTTTTTGTTCTTTCACCAAACGCACGGCACGCGCAAGGGCATATTGTTTTTCATTTTCAGGATTGAGAACAACCAGGATATTTTTAAATTTCATAACAACCTCCAAAATTTACCATAGAATAAGAAAGAATCTTTTGAATGGCAAGGAGCTATTTTCAAAAAGGTGATCTAGTGCAAAATTTATTTTTAATGAATACAAAAAAGGCGTGAAATTCACGCCTTAAAAATTATTCAACTAATGTTATTTTGGTTTTATTCGTGCCAGTTAATTCAATTAAAGCATTGAGATCATTAATTGTAATATATTTTCCTTGCACTGTAAGAACACCTAGTTTTTGAAAGCGTCCCAATAATCGACTGATAGTTTCAACGGTTAAACCTAGATAGTTACCGATATCACCACGCGTCATCGTTAAGCGGAATTCTTTAGCTGAAAAACCACGAGCAGAGTATCGTTTCGAAAGATTATGAATAAAAGCAGCCAAACGTTCTTCAGCATTCATTTTAGACAGTAACAAAATCATTTCTTGATCACTTTTAATTTCATTACTCATTAAGCGCAAAATTTGTTGGCGCAATTTTGGCATTTTACCAGCTAAGTCATCCAAAATATCATAGGGAATTTCACATACCATTGCGGTTTCTAAAGCTTGTGCAAAACTAGGATGTTGCATTTGAGTAATTGCATCAAAGCCAACTAAATCACCAGGTAAATGAAATGAAGTGATTTGTTCTTCGCCAGATTCACTAATAGTGTAGCTTTTAATCGTACCAGAGCGAATTGCATAAATTGAATTGAGGGAATCACCTGCTTTAAAAAGAACTTGTGATTTTTGGATAGGTTTCTTTCGTTCGATAATATTATCAAGCTGATCTAATTCATGTTCGTTCAGCGTAAAAGGAATACAAAGTTGACTAATGCTGCAATCCTGGCAATGAATAGCGCAACCTCCCGATTGAACCCGGCGTCCTGCCTTGGTTTCTGCAACGAAATTTTTCATGTAAGCCTCAAATATTTCGAAAAATTAGTGTAAAATTGATCTAACTCAATAATTATACCACTAAATAGTCATTTTAAGAAGAGTAAAGCATTATGGCAGCAGAAAAATTAACAAAAAAACGGCTAATTCAGATTTTAATCATGTTATGTATTTTAGTTATTGCATTTGTTTGGCGATATTTTTAAAAAACAGAAATCCTTTGATTATTTTTAAAACAAATGGATTATTTCTAAAAAATTTTACTTGTCACACATTTATATATACGTATAATTCAACACCATTAAGCCTGGGTGGCGAAATTGGTAGACGCAGCGGATTCAAAATCCGCCGTTGAATAAACGTGTCGGTTCGAGTCCGACCCTAGGCACCACATACAACCCCTTGACCATTGGTCAGGGGTTTTTATTTTATGCATTTCAGCCAGTAAAATCAATACTTTACGCTCATATTCACCATAAACCCATCAGCAATTCCAACCTCAAATATTGCCATTTTTTAAGTATTTTTATATGTTTTTATGCATCTATTACGCCAAAATTACGCCAACTAACCTTTAAATTTTGACGTACCCTAGCAAAAAAATAGGAGCAAAAAAATGGCAACAATTCGCAAGCGTGGTGATAAATGGCGGGTAGAAATCTATAAAAACGGTATGCGTAAATCCAAAACCTGCGCAACAAAAGCCGAGGCTACGTTATGGGGCGCGGAAGAAGAAAAGAAAATGGGATTGCAGTCGTAAGGTACCACAATTATTTTAACCTAGCATAATTTTATGTGGGGTTTTTCTTTGTAACATCCGTATTTCAAATAAAAAAATAAGCCTAGTGTAATACTAGGCTCATAAATATTTATGCTCTTAGACTAAGCTTCAGTCGCAAGATTACCTAAATCTTTATCAACTAAGAATAAACCTTTACCATCTTCTCCAAGAAGATTTAATTTATCCAAGATACCACTGAATAATTTTTCTTCTTCATGCTGTTCTGCTACATACCATTGTAGGAAATTAAATGCAGAGTAGTCTTTTTCTTCAAAAGTTTTGCCTACTAATTCATTGATTTTACTGGTAATCAATTTCTCATGTTCGTAGGTAATTTCAATTACTTCTTTTAATGATTTATATTCGTGTGATGGCGCTTCAATTGCAGAAATTAGAGCAACTGAGCCTGTCTCATTTAAATAAGTGAATAATTTACGCATGTGTTGCATTTCTTCAGCTGCGTGAGCTGATAAAAATTTTGCAGCACCTTCAAACCCTTTTTGCTCGCACCAAGCACTCATTTGTAGATATAAATTAGAAGAATAAAATTCCAAGTTCATTTGGTCGTTTAATAGTTTTACTACATTTGCTGATAACATTTTATTTCTCCTATCTATTATAAAGTTGCTAACTCACGATCAATAAAGAACAACGCTTTACCATCTTCGCCAACAAGGTTAAATCTATCAATAATTCCACTAAATAATTTTTCTTCTTCGTGCTGTTCTGCTACGTACCATTGTAAGAAGTTAAAAGTAGAGTAGTCTTTATTTTCAAAAGTAACTTCAACTAATTCATTGATTTTGGAAGTTACTAATTTTTCATGCTCTAAAGTTGTTTCAAATACTTCTCTTAATGAAGAATAATCGTGTTTAGGTGCATCGATTTTTCCTAAAAGCGGCATACCGCTGGTTTCACTTACATAATTGAACAATTTTTGCATATGTTCTAATTCTTCATCTGCATGACGAAGTAAAAATGCAGCAGCGCCCTCATAGCCATGAATTGAGCACCATGCGCTCATTTGTAAATATACATTAGAAGAGTAGAACTCTAAATTTATTTGGTCATTCAGCTTGTTTGTGATGATTTGATTAAGCATAACTAATTCCTTTCCATTTGATTGATAAAGTGCAATAAAACTTGACTTGCAATTCTCATTTTAAACTCACAAATGAGAATTGCAAGTTTTTTATTAAAATAAAATGCATATAACCAATTAATTTTAAAAAGAAAAATTAAAAACAATTATTCTCATTTGAGTAATCTAGGCGTATAAAATAATTACAATGTCACAATTAAAACTAAAGATTTTAAATCTACTAACAAATCTTCTATCAATTTATTCAGATTTCACCTAGCGCAATCCAAATCCAGAATTAAATATTATTGTTTTAACTTTTGAATAGAGAAGAAGCAGAGTATCCCTTTTTGACCGCCTCACAAAAGTTACTTTTACATCCATTTAATTTAACATAATATACATTATGCGAAATTAGTTATCAGGTTAGCGAAAGCTACGGATTAAATAAATCACATAGTTATACACAAGTCACAGGTACTAGTAAAACAAGACAAAATAAGGCTAGATAACACGTTGTAACGCGTAATTTTATAGAGTTATTGAATGGATAAGTTGAAATGTAAAGATAATGTAAAGGTGAAATAAGCTAAATCTATGTGATTGCGCTACGTAAAATCTGGATGATTTTTTGGATAATTATTCCCAGAAAAAAACAACAAAAAAGCACGTTTTATTAAAACGTGCTCTTCTAAAAAAATGTGACAACGTATCAGTTAACCTAGTAGTTTTATACCATATTCATATACTTGTTGTAGCAAAGATAGTTTTTCAGGGTTATCTGAATGTTCCTCAGCTAAACGTTGTAAACTTGATTCAAAATCTACCGCACTTTTTTCAAGTTTATTCTGTCGGTATTTTTGCCATTTAATTTGTTCAGCGCGTGTGAGGGTTTTATAAAAATGACGAGCGCGATAATGGAATAATAATTCAGGGATACGTTTATCTTCAAAAGCTAAACCATGTTCAGCTAATTTTTCTGCAGGTAAACTACGTAAAATAGACATATTATTTTTATCAGCATTGCTGAAAAAGCCATTGTACAGCTCAGTTTCTACATTATCATTCGATTCAAATTGACGTTCTTCATTAAAAATATCTGCCACTTTTGCACGAATATCAAAAGATGCTCGTAATTTTGCAAGATTATCCAAGCATAATTGTCGATCTATCCCCAAGCGATTTGCTGTTTCTGGTAACAAGGTTTTGGCTGGCGCTAAAATAGGACATTTATTGATATGCACAAGCTTTAATGGAACAGATGAAACTCCCCTTTCTTCTAATTCCAATTTTTTTGTATATAAATCTGCCCGCAATTCATCCGCACTTTTAGCTAATAAATTATCGATATCGCCAGTTAAATCACAAACAATGAGTGCATTTTGATTTGTAGGATGCCAAGCTAAAGGTGCAACCCAAGTGCAATTTCCACGATAATTTCCTAACATGCCAGAAACATGCACTAAAGGCGACATTGCGCCTGTATCAACCAGCTTTTCGATTTCTTTTTTACCTCGGTTTTCAAAGAAATATTGAAATAATTTAGGCTGTTTTTCTTTAATTAATTTTGCCATAGCAATAGTTGCATATACATCCGCCATTGCATCGTGAGCATTTTCATGCGCAATAGCATTTGCTTTAGTGAGTTTTTCTAATCGGAAACTTGGCATTCCATCATCGTCATAAGCCCAATTTATCCCTTCTGGACGCAAGGCATAACAGGCTCGCACTAAATCTAACAAATCCCAGCGTGAATTCCCGTTTTTCCAGCTGTATTCATAAGGATCAATAAAATTACGATAAAACGTATAACGCGTCATTTCATCATCGTAGCGAATATTGTTATAGCCCATGACACAAGTATTGGGTTGGGAAAATTCTGCTAAGATGTTTGCGGCAAATTCAGGCTCGGAAAGCCCCTTTTCATTACATTCTTGTGGTGTAATTCCTGTTACCATTACCGCTTCAGGAGCCGGTAAATAATCGTTGGTTTGTTTACAATAAAACATTATTGGTTCACCAATGATATTAAAATCAGCATCTGTACGAATACCCGCAAATTGCGCAGGACGATCTGTTGCTGGATTTACACCAAAACTTTCATAATCGTAAATAAAAAAGCTGAAATCTTTTGCCATGACTACTCTCTTTTACGCGATAATTTTATCTAAATAATATAGGCAGAAAATAGCTGATAAACTAAAAATAATACCAGACCAATTTAGCTTACTGATTTTTTCTTTAAAAGCTAATGCGCCAGTTATCGTACCTAAGCAAATTACGCCAATGTTCATTCCTGCGAAAACAAGCGTTGGATTTCCAGCAAAACTTTGATGGGCTTTTATGTAGAATAAAATATTAAAGAAATTCAATACACCTAAAACGATGCCGCCAATTACACTTGATGCTGTCCATTGGGCACGTTTTAAGAATAAATAGATAAACATAACGCAAGCTGCAAGCGAGAAAGAAATAAACAATGTTGCAGGAAATGCACCGCCGCTTTTCGCCACTTGTTTGAATAGAATATCAATAATGCCATACCCAAACCATACGCCGATCAATCCTAAAACACCTTTAAAATTCACCGCACTTTGCCCTTGATTTGGCTTAGTTAATAAACAAAATAAACCTATAAATGCTAATACAATACCAGTGATTTTAGATTGGCTTAGTGTTTCATGAAAAATTAAAAACGCCGATAAAATAGGAAGAAACAACGAAAGACGTTGTGCCGCATCTGAACGCACAATTCCAGCAAACTCCACCGCTTTTGACATAATAATAAACACGCTAGGTAGCAATAAACCTAGCGCTAAAAAAATGGGTGAATTTTCGCTTTGTACAATGTAATCAGTAAATTCTAAACCTTTAAAATCAGGTTTGAGTAAGAAATAACTGAAAGTGATGGCTGTAATGTAGTTGAATGCGATAGCTTGTTCAATAATGATATTTTTTTTACGGGCTATTTTAAGCAAAACTGAAACCGCTACGCTGCAAAGAATAGCAAGAATAAGATTGTACATTTAAATTCCTTATATAATTAAAGTGCGGTCAAAAATCTTAAAATTTTAACCGCACTTCCCTTCTATTTTTTATTCTGTCGCACCGAATCCGCGTAAACCAACAACATGTACGTGCTCTTGGTTACCTGCGATTTTACGCACGAGTTTATAAGTTGTACCTTTTTCCGGGCTAATGTTTTCTGGCGCCGCAATAAGCAACTGCATATCCAAACGTTCGCAAAGCTCAAACAAGGTAGAAATAGATTTACCGTCTAAACGTGCTGCTTCATCTAAGAACAATAAGCGACAAGGCACAATATCTTTACCACGAATTCGACGACTTTCTTCTTCCCAGCTTTGAACAACCATTAAGAGAATTGACATACCTGTACCGATAGCTTCACCAGTAGAAAGTGCGCCACTTTCAGCACGTAACCAACCATCAGCACCCCGGAATACTTCTACTTCAAGCTCAAGATAATTACGGTAATCTAACAATTCTTCACCAATTGTTTGCGCTGTGCGTTGTCCCATATCAATATGTGGATTGATGCGTTGATAAAGCTTCGCCATGGCTTCAGAGAAGGTGATACGGTTATCGTTGAATAAATCTTGATATTCATCTTGCTGACCAGAAAGCGCATCCAATAACATAGCATGGGTATCACGAATATTTACTACTAAACGAACAGATTTCACCTGACCAAACGCAATGTTTTGTAAACCTTGGTTGAGCATACGAATACGATTTTGTTCGCGCTGAATCGTTTTACGCATAATATTTGCAACACTTTCAGAACTGATTGCCAATTTTTTCTCACGGCCAGTTAATTCAGCTGTTAAACGAGAAAGTTCAATTTCCATTTGTTCAATGGCATCAATTGGGTCATCCGTTTTAATAATGTCTTGGCGAATACGTTCACGTAGATGCTGATACACCGCAATAAAGAACCGCACTTTATTTTCAGGTTTGCGACTATCTTCCGACACTCTTAGGCTATCACGTAGATATTCATTATCTGCCACTGCTGTACGCAACGCACCTAATGCTTTATCCGACATTGAACGTAACTCATCTGCAGATAAATAAGCGAGCTCTCGGCGATTGAGGCGTTTTTCCATATCAGAGTTGCGGGATAAGCGTAAAACCACACACCAACTCACTTTCGCTGCTACAACTAATTCACGTTGAGTTTTATAATCACGTTCGGTTTTACGAATAAGACGATTTAAGTTGTCCGCTTCACTTTCAATTAATGTCAGTTGTTTTTCTACATAAGAACGGCGCTGACGGCTTGTTGAAAGCTGTTGATGTAATTCATCACGACGGATACGTGCACGTTCTTCGGCGCTATCATCAGCTCTCACGCCAAGATCGCTAATTTCACCAATCAATTCATTTAAGAGTTGATATTTACTATCGTAAGAGCTTTGTAACTGAATCAATACGCGATTATATTCAGCAAATTGACTTTGTTTTTGACGAACTTGCTCACGTTGCGTATCTCGCTGAGCCTGCATTTGTTCTAAACGTTGGCGAAGTTTTTCATTGAGTTCAGAAGTTTCAGCCTGCCCTGCATCTTCATAACCAAAATGCGGTTTACGTTGTACAACATCAGCTAACGCAAATACGCGTTGTTGAACTTGTTTTTGACGTTCAATCGCTTGAGTTAATTCATTTTTTAAGCCTTCGTAATTTTCTGGATCACTTTGTAAACTATTTGCAATCGGCTCTAATTGTGACAACGTTACACCATATTGACGAATAAAATATTCATCTTGCTCTGCAATATCTAATTGTTCACGACATTCTTCAATACGATCAATTAAATCCTCATCGGCCAACACATTGAGTTGTGGAATTAACTTATTAAGTAATTGCAGTTTTTCTTTTGCATTATCTAATTGAATGCGTAATTGTTGTTCGCCGCTATTAAATTGGTTTAATTCACGATCAATTTCATTACGTTCGCGATTAATTTCAGACATTAACTCTTCTGGATTTGGCTGGAACGCAAGTGCCAAATGCAACCCAACAAATTGGCTGAAATGTTCGTGTAAACGTTGGCATTTTTGTACATCAAACGCAATTTGTGCATGTTGTTCTGCCACTTCATCACGTTCAATTTGTAATTCTTCTAAACGTTTTTCACGTGCGGCACGCCCAAATAACGGGATTTCAGGGAATCTTGAATAGCGTAATTCACGATCTGAAACTTGCACTACAACACCTAGCTCAAGTTCTTGTGCGGATAATACGCTGTCGTCAAATGCGGTAGGATCACCCTCAATTAAATACAAATCGTCTGGGCAATCTTCTAATTGCGCAAGTTGTTCACGCACGGCATTGAGATCACGCACAACAATAGCATGACGTGCAGGCCCATAAAGTGCGGAGAAATAAGGCGCATCTTCAATGGTTACATCATCGTAAAGCTCTGAAAGCAGTACACCACTAAAACGTTCTGCCAACATATTTAAACGTGGATCTTCTGAACCATCTGGCTGACTTAAACGAGAAATTTGTTCGTCTAATTGCAAACGTTTTTGTTCAAGTTGATCACGCTGCATTGTGAGTTCACGCTCTTTCACAAGTTGTGATTGCATAAAGTTCATCACATCTTGGCTATGTTCAAACGTCTCGCCACTTTGTTGCTCTAAACGTTCTAATGCAGCTTGAGCTGTCAGCCATGCCGGTGCTTTACGCGCATTTTCATCATAAAGTGCGGTTAAATTTTCACGTTTTTGACGAAGTGTAGAACGATTTTCCACTTGTTCTGAAAGTTCAGCAGAAATATCTTCAATTAACGCTTCTTGCTCTGCGTGATAATCCTCTAATTCTTCTGCCGTTTGTAAACTTAAATTAGCACGTTGATTAAAATCATTAAGTAATTTGACCGCACTTTGTTGTTGTGCGTAACGTTGCTCAAGTTCATGTAATTTTGTGCGAAGTTGTGGCGTTTGTTGTGCCTGCAATTTTTGGCTTGGATATTCACGTAACAATTCTTTGGCACTTTCCCAGGCTGCAGAACGAGGCATTTCACCTGCAATTTTGCATACCAATTGATACGCTTTATCGAACTGAGATTTCGCTGCTTCAGAAATAGACATTTTGTGCTCAAGCTCAAGTACGGTTTCTGTCAAACTTTCAGCATGTGCTTCAAACTCTGCGTGATAATCTTCCACATTTTTAACACTTAAATCCGCTAAACCGCATAATGTTTTCGCTTTTTCAAGAGCTGTAATGGCTTGTTGATATTGAAGTGCGCGAGTTTGTTGGGCATCTAGTGCTTGTTGATAGTCTGCTAATTGGGCTCGCACCGCATCAATTTCAATTTCAGTTTGCTCAAATTGGGCTTGGCTTTCTTCTAACGCATCATTCGCATCTTCAACCACCATTTTTTGTTCTTCTAAACGCTCGGTGAGTTCTGCAATATCTTCTTGATAACGCGTGATTTTTTCTTGATGACGCAAAGCATTTAGCACTAAGTTAAGATGATCAACCGCACTTTGGTGATCAACTTCTAAAGTACGTTCATTTTCTGCCAATTCAGCCGCTTCTCGACTTAAATCAACTAAACGATGTTGAGATAAATTCTGCTCTGCTTTTGCTTTATACCACTCGCGACGAGATTCTAATGCAGCTTCAATATTGCCACGGCGTTCATTCGCATTGCGCATATAATCTGAAGCAACATAGTTGGTGGTTTCAGTAATTAAATGTTTGAATAAATCGCGATCTGATTGCGTGACCTTAATCGCCTCTAAAGTCATACGGTTCTCACGCAATGCACTTTCCATATCTTGGAAAGCTTTGCGTACGCCTAAATTTTCTGGCAATAAATAGTCACGTAAAGAACGTGTGATCGCACTGGAAATACCACCGTATAAAGACGCTTCGATAAGTTTATAGAATTTGCTGCGGTCTGATGCTGAACGTAAACGTTTAGGAATAATACCTAAATCGAACATCATGCCGTGATAATCGGTGATGGAATGATATTGTTTAAATTGCGCACCAATATTTTCAATTTTATCTTTAAGTTCGTTTAAATTGAGTACGCGTGCTTGACGTTCGCCCACTGTTTCAGTGAAAAGTGCGGTCGGATTTTGAGATAATTCAACACCCTGAATTGAGAACGTTTTTAAATCAACCTTTTTATCACGACCGGCAATTTGTTGCAGACGCACACCAACAAGAATACGTTGATGACGTGAGTTAATGGTATCTAATACCGCGTAACAAACACCCGGACGCAATTTACCATGTAAACCTTTATCGCGAGAACCGCCTGTAGAGCCTGCTTCAGTGGTATTACGAAAATGTAAAAGGGTTAAATCTGGAATTAATGCTGTCACAAATCCAGCCATTGTGGTTGATTTACCCGCACCGTTACCACCAGAAAGTGTGGTAACTAATTCATCTAAATCGAAAGTACGGGCAAAAAAACCATTCCAGTTAATTAAGGTTAAAGAACGGAATTTACCACGCTCTACACCATTGTTTGCAGTCATGCTAAAAGGCATTGGCGTTTCAACGATTTCTTCGACGTTTTCATTTTCCATAATGACTTCATCGCTCTCTAATTCGATTTCATTTTCTAATTCAAAAACATCAGACATTATTCTTGTTCTCCGTCAAATTCTTCGTCAATTTCATCCGCACTTTCCGTATCGTTTTCCTCTAATTGTGCTTGTTTTTCCAACGCTAAGGATTCTGGTGTTGCCGCTTCCCCATCACGAATGAGTCGAGCTTGGGTCTCTAATGGATCATCTCCGCTACGTACTTCCGCACCAAAACGAAATACCGATTCAGAAATCGTAAATTTCCCACTATTTTGTTCGCCAACAGTTTGAATCATACCTAAACGACGTAAACGACCAATTGCAGCCCGTACTTTTTCTGCCAATTTTTGTTTATCTAAGTCAGAACCACTTGAACGCTGATTAACTGCTTTTAATAATTTTCCTTCATCGGCAAGATTTAATAATTCATCATACACTTCTTGCGTGCTAAAAATGCCTTGTTGAGCCAAACGTTCTGGGCTTAAATAAAGATAACAAAGCACTTTACCAACAAGCATTTCCAACTCAGAAAGCACTGAACGCGCAATTAATGTCGTTGCTTTCGGACGAAGATAGAAAAATCCTTCTGGAGCACGAATTAGTTCCACGTTATAGCGACGATAAAATCCGTCTAATTCATTTTGGAAATCCATTAAAAATGCGTGATTATCTAAATGCTCCGTGCTGATATGGCGACCTGAGCGCAATAGACTATCTACCGCTGGAAATATTGGATTTGCAATCGCCACAGCGAGTTTTGGGGAAATTACATCTTGAAGGTTGTCTGTCATAGGTTATTTCTCTATTAAAACTTTATTCAGTTACTTTCTTCGTTAATCATTATTGCCAAATCTCCTCTAGCCCCTCTTTGCTAAAGAGGGGGATATTCTTTAGCAAATCAATTCTTGCTGATTCCTTCAGCATTTTCTAACACCATGAAATAATCTCAATATCGATTATTTCATTATTATTCCCCCATTTAGCAAAGAGAGATTAGGGAGATCTAACAGAAGTAATTCCGTCGAAATTAGCTTTTAAATTATCTTAAAATCAATACTTATCAATCACATGCGCTTGTACTTCTGCGCCACGTTCATTAATTGCTTGCCAATCTGGATAAATACCCGATAAATCATCATTCGCCATACCAAGGCGCACAGCTTGATCAACAATGATTCGAGCCACATCAAAATGACGAGAAAGTGGATAATTTTCCAGTTGTTCTTTTAACACTAAACTCAAATCAATCGGACGGTTATTTTCACGATAAGCAATCAGTAAGCCTTGCATATGCTCTACAATTTGATCATGTAAATCAGAAAGGGATTCGTATTGCAATTCTTCTGGTAATTCACCTAAAGCATCATCTTCACGCAACACCATTTCTTCATCGCGCAGATCAACTAAACGCTCAGCTTGCGCGGTCCATAAGAACCAAGGATGATCAAAATAATGATGAATAGAATTACGTAAACGTTGTGAGAACACGCGATTTTTATCCATATCAATGGCTGTACGAATAAATTTATGCACATGGCGGTCATAACCAATCCATAAGTCTATGGCTTGTTGTCCCCAGCTAATAATTCGGTCAAGTTTTGATTGTAAATCGGTAATTAATTGATCAATAAAATACAAATCATCTCGTCCGATCACACAATCTTGAATACGCAATAATTGTGCTTGAAGTTTATCCCCTGCGGCATTTAGCGTATCTTGTAATTCGCGCAAATTCCCAGATGTTTCATCTAATAAACGTTCACAGCTTAAAATTGCCGCTTGCCAATCTTTAGTAAGAAGCTCTGCAATTTCATCTTTAATACTTTGCTGGTTTTCATCCATAATGCGTTGTGAAAGATCGATGCTATCAAAAATCTCTGCAACGGAATATTTTAATGGCGCAAACACATTACGACGCCAATAATGTTCACTTTCATTATTCTCCACGCCTTCTTCTGCAGAATCAGAAGCGCGTTGAATTTCATCTGCCACAATGGAAAGTTGCACTGAAAGACGCAATGCGGAAAATTCACGCTGACGAATGTAATAATCAGACACGCCAACACCTAATGGTGTTAAACGATAAATCGCCAAACCTTCAGTAAATTCGCTACTAAAACGGTTTAACAAACGTTGTTTCACTAATTCATTAATTGCATTATTCGCTCGTGTTGCAATGGCATCCGTGGATTGCTCAAAAGCGTTCATCGTGTGGCGGAAAATATCCACAAGATCGGCTTCTAACATTTCGCCGTCTAAACGTTCGTTGTTATAAATTGCAATCGCCAGCAGGAAAACCAAGCGCTCGGTAGGTAAATTCAAAGAAAACTCGCGATCTTTTGCCCAAGAGACGAGTTCTGGAATAGTTTGGGATGTTTCAATCATTGAATTGCAAAGCGTTAAAATTGAACAAAAAATTGGAAAGATTATACAGGATTTTTTGCGGATCTTAAAAATCTTCTTTTGAATTGACCGCACTTTTCCTATTTCTAACGCAGGAGAAACACAAATATTACCTATTTTATTAAAAAATAAAGATATTTATAGGTTTCTAAAAATATAATACTTTAGATAATTAATTTCAGGAGATTTCTGCTGTGAAAGTGGTAGTTAGTAAAATAAAAGAAAGAAGTTAATTTTCCGAAAATTTGCAAACCATATCAGAAATAAAAAACATTTGAGCGTTTTTGCACAATTTTAGTTAATAAGATTTCCTATACTGATACCTCATGTATATCAAAAAAGGAAAAATCATGAAAAAAATGATCTCAACAGTATTTTGTTCGCTTATTGCTGGTACGTCTTGTGCCAACTCATCAGTTTTTAGCATTAATGTGCCAGATTTACCTAAACACGGATTTCACGCTAAAAACTTGTTAAGTGCCGATTATGGTTTTGGTTGCAATGGAGGAAATCTGTCACCAGCGATTTCTTGGGAGAATGCTCCGAAAGGGACAAAAAGTTTTGTGGTGACGATCTATGATAAAGATGCGCCAACAGGCATTGGCTGGATGCATTGGGTCGTTGCAAATATTCCTGCAAATACGACCTCTCTTCCTGAAGGCATTAAAGCTGATGGTACTAATTTACCACAAGGTGCGCTGCAAACCCGCACTGATTTTGGCGTGCCAGGCTTTGGCGGAGCTTGTCCACCCGAAGGACAAAAACATCGTTACGAAATTAAAGTCACAGCAGTAAGTGTAGAAACCTTGCCAAATGTGACGGCAGATACAATGCCTGCTGTAGTCGGTTATTTTACTAAAGCTAATGCCCTTGCCGAAGCTTCTATTATTGTGGAACATAGTCGTTAAACAGCGCTCGATTGCCGAACCTCTAACGGAGAACAACCAAAATGTTGTTTAAATTTCACGGAAAAACGTGAATGACTTTCATAGCCAACTTCATAGGCGATTTGTGAAATTGGGCGTTGAGTAAGTTGTAACAAATTCAACGCTCGCATCATTCGAATTGTAGTTAATACTTCCCGAAACGATGTTTTTTCTGCAGCAAGATGACGGCGCAATGTAGCTTCACTGGTATTTAACAATTTTGCAATGTCTCCAATTTTCCAGTGATACTCAAAATTTTCTGAAATTTTCTTACTAATTTGACACTTTAAGGAAGGTGTAGAAAATGGATTAAATACACCACCCTGTTCCGACAACCAAGCTAGCAATTCCCACAAGCGAATTTCCACAATACGATCAGGAATTTCATCACTGGAAAGTGCTTTTGAAACAATCGAAAAAGCTTGCTGTATAAAAGGATGTGCAGGCAAGTGAAACAGGCTTTCAAAGGGTTTTGGTTCCGAAAGCAGCCCAAAAAATCTCTCAACCACTGCATTATCAATAGATAACCAATCCGCTTGATATACACCTAGTTCATCAGGTTCATTAATCACATCAAAGCGTTGATTTCCTGCCAACATTACCATTTCACCAGCTTGGATAATTTTCTCTCCATTTATCCAACGTAAAATTTTCCGACCACGCCGAACCCAAATAACGGTAGG
Source organism: Haemophilus sp. oral taxon 851 str. F0397 (assembly GCF_000242295.1). Taxonomy (NCBI): domain Bacteria; kingdom Pseudomonadati; phylum Pseudomonadota; class Gammaproteobacteria; order Pasteurellales; family Pasteurellaceae; genus Haemophilus; species Haemophilus sp. oral taxon 851. The sequence goes on along the minus strand of NZ_JH591079.1, from coordinate 14,235 downwards.
TTGCGTAAAATAAGATTTATCTAGTTTCAATTTATGTTGTTGTATAACAGTACTTTTTTCAGCAAAATTAGGACGAATGGGCATAAAAATTCCTTGTAAAAGTGCGGTCATTTTAAGTAATTTTTTATGGGTATTCTAGATTATGCTAAACACTCTCCCAATTTCTAAATGAAGGAGCATTTAGAATAATCTGCTACCTATACAGATAAAATTATCGTTCAGTTATGTAATCAAATAGAAGTAGAAAATTACAGAGAATCTAACTAGTTTATAGTTTAGTATTGTACTAGATAACTAGTACTCAACCCTTAACTTATTATTTTAAAATGGAAATTCTAGATTTTATGTCACTATGATTAAAATGCCATTATTGTCAGCTCAGATCTAATCTTCTACAGTTTAAGAACATATTACTTCTAAATTTTAGGAAAATACGATCTTGCTCTGATTTTTCACGTATAATGTGCGCCTTTCATGAATAACTAAAGATAACAAAATGAGCGAATTAACCCAGTTAGCCCAACAAGAAAAAAAACAAACTTATAATTTCAATAAATTACAAAAACGTCTTCGCCGTAACGTAGGCAACGCTATTGCAGATTTTGGAATGATCGAAGATGGCGATAAAGTCATGGTGTGTTTGTCCGGAGGAAAAGACAGTTATACGCTTCTCGATATTTTGTTGAATTTACAGCAAAGTGCGCCGATTAAATTTGATATTGTTGCAGTAAACCTTGATCAAAAACAACCAGGGTTTCCAGAACACGTATTGCCTGAATATTTAGAAAGCATTGGCGTAGATTACAAAATCGTACAAGAAAATACTTACGGAATTGTAAAAGAAAAAATTCCAGAAGGAAAAACCACTTGTTCACTCTGCTCTCGCCTACGCCGTGGAATTTTATATCGTACCGCCACAGAACTTGGTGCAACCAAAATCGCTTTAGGACACCACCGAGACGATATGTTAGCGACGCTATTTTTAAATATGTTTTATGGCGGCAAAATGAAATCAATGCCACCTAAATTAATTTCTGACGATGGCAAACAAATTGTGATTCGTCCGCTTGCTTACTGCAAAGAAAAAGATATTGAGAAATATGCCATCGCGAAAGAATTTCCGATTATTCCTTGTAACCTATGTGGCTCACAACCCAATCTTCAACGCCAAGTGGTGAAAGAAATGCTCAATACTTGGGATCGCCAATATCCAGGACGCTTAGAAACCATGTTCAGTGCGATGCAAAACATTACATTGTCACATATGTGTGATCCGAAATTATTTGATTTCAAAGGAATCAAGCATGGGCAACTAATTGATGGCATTGAAGGCGATACCGCATTTGATGAAGAACGAATTACGCCAATGCAATTTGAGGATGAAGATCAAACCGATTTTTCAAACAACGAAATGATTAACTTTAAAGAAGTAAATTAATATGTTGAATATCAATGGAATTGAAGTTGAAACTGATAAAGATGGTTATTTGCTTAATAGTCAACAATGGAACGAAGATGTCGCTCGCGCTATTGCGCAGTTAGAAAGTATTGAATTAACAGATGCCCATTGGGAAGTGATTTATTTTGTGCGAGACTTTTATCAAGAATATAACACCTCCCCTGCCATCCGTATGTTGGTAAAAGCCATGGCTGAAAAGCTTGGTGCGGATAAAGGTAACAGCCGTTATTTGCAACGCTTATTTCCTGAAGGCCCAGCAAAACAAGCCACAAAATTAGCAGGCTTGCCGAAACCTGCAAAATGCTTATAAAAGTGCGGTCAATTTTTTGAGAATTTTAAACTCTAGGTTTATTTACGACTGTCTTTTTGTAAGATAATATATAGGCTCTTTTAAACCCTAACTAACAAGGAAATGTTATGAAAATTAGTGCAAGAAACCAATTAAAAGGTAAAGTTGTTTCAATCGAAAACGGTTCAGTAAATGCAATCGTTCACATCGATATCGGTGGCGGTAACGTGCTTTCTTCTACTGTGTCTTTAGCAGCAGTTAAAGAATTAAACTTAGAAGTTGGTAAAGAAGCGTACGCAATCATCAAAGCAACTTCTGTAATGGTTGGTGTAGAATAATTTATTCCATAAAACAGAACTGAATATAACCGCACTTTTAAAAGTGCGGTTTTTTATACCTTATTTTTCCAATCAACACATTTTGAGATAAAAAAATAACGGCAATCGCTTAAACGATCACCGTTAAATTGAACTCACTGTTTAAACAGCAAATTATATTGGTTATTTTCGAAAAGTATTACTCTTCATTCAATAACTTTAATTCACGGCTTCTTACTTGATTTTTCAAGATTTCCGCAAATTCTTCCACAGTAAATGTACCTAAATCAGCACCTTTACGGGTACGTACGGCCACTTTGCCTTCTGCGATTTCTTTATCACCGCAAACAAGCATATAAGGCACGCGACGTAAAGTATGTTCGCGGATTTTGAAGCCCACTTTTTCGTTACGTAAATCAGTTTTGACTCGTAAACCTACATCGGAAAGCTGTTTTGCTACTTTCTGTACATAATCAGCTTGGCTATCAGTGATATTCATTACAACCGCTTGAGTTGGAGCTAACCACGCAGGGAAGAAACCAGCATATTCTTCAGTAATGATACCAATGAAACGCTCAATAGAACCTAAAATCGCACGATGAATCATGACAGGAGTTTTACGGCTATTGTCTTCTGCCACATAAGTTGCATCTAAACGACCTGGTAACGCGAAGTCTAATTGAACGGTACCACATTGCCATTCACGGCCAATGCTATCACGTAATGCAAATTCAATTTTAGGACCATAGAATGCGCCTTCACCTTCTTGAATTTCATATTCAAGACCGTTGTGCGCTAATGCAGCAGCAAGACCTGCTTCCGCACGATCCCACATTTCATCTGAACCGATACGATTCTCAGGGCGAGTAGAAAGTTTTACTGCAATATTAGTGAAACCAAAGGTGCTATAAATGTCGTACACCATTTTGATACAGCTAGTTACTTCGCTCTCAATTTGATCTTCAGTACAGAAAATGTGTGCATCATCTTGAGTAAAGCCACGAACACGCATTAAACCGTGTAAAGAACCCGATGGCTCATTACGATGGCAAGAACCAAATTCCGCCATACGGATTGGTAAATCACGGTAAGATTTTAAACCTTGATTAAAAATTTGAACGTGTCCTGGACAGTTCATCGGTTTGATTGCATATTCACGGTTTTCAGATTGAGTCGTGAACATTAAATCTGCGTAATTTTGCCAGTGACCTGTTTTTTCCCACAACACGCGGTCCATCATGAACGGACCTTTTACTTCTTGATAATCGTATTGTTTTAATTTAGTACGCACAAAAGTTTCAAGTTCACGGAAAATTGTCCAGCCATCATTGTGCCAGAATACCATACCCGGAGCTTCTTCTTGCATATGATATAAATCTAATGCTTTACCAATTTTACGGTGGTCACGTTTTGCCGCTTCTTCTAAGCGTGTTAAGTATTCAGCAAGTTGTTTTTTATCCGCCCAAGCCGTACCATAGATACGTTGTAACATTTTATTTTTACTGTCGCCACGCCAGTACGCACCAGCGACTTTTTGTAATTTGAAATGCTGACAGAAACGCATATTTGGCACGTGTGGGCCACGGCACATATCAATATATTCTAAGTGATGATATAAGGCAGGTGTTGCAGTACGTTCAATATTTTCATCTAAAATTGCCATTTTGTATGGCTCGCCGCGTTTTTCAAAGGTATCACGCGCTTCTTGCCAAGTAACACGTTTTTTCACGACGTCATAATTGGTTTTTGCCAATTCCAACATACGTTTTTCAATCGCATCAATATCGTCTTGAGTTAAAGAGCGATCTAAATCCACATCATAATAGAAGCCGTTTTCAATGGTTGGACCGATTGCCATTTTTACATCTGGAAATAATTGTTTAATGGCATGACCAAACAAGTGTGCGCATGAGTGGCGAATAATTTCTAAGCCATCTTCATCTTTAGCAGTAATGATTTCAAGTGTTGCATCTTGGTCGATAACATCGCACGCATCGCGACGCTCACCATTTACACGGCCTGCGATAGTGGCTTTAGCAAGACCTGCACCAATATCTTGTGCGACTTCAAGAACAGAAACAGGATGATCGAATTGACGTTGGGAACCGTCAGGTAAAGTAATAATTGGCATTGTTTTTTCCTTATACAGTGGTCACCCATACGAAAGGTGACGTGTTCGTTTAAAATTCTATAAAAATTAACCGCGCTTTTGCCCTACTTGGCTTCATTCCTACCATTGAACAAGCGAAATTAGGCAAAAAATGCGTGGCGAATTCTATCACTTTCTTAAGGTATTGTTAAATAAATGCACATATTTTACAGAAAGGAAATAATGTTTTTCTGACTAGGGGCTTTATATCCTAAAAATAAAGGCTAGAATAATCGCATTTTTAAATACCCAGTTAAGGAATAAAAATGAGAAACGTATTAGTATTAAAATCTAGCATTTCAGGAAATAACTCTCAGACTAATCAATTAGTTGATTATGCTGTCGAAAAATTACAAGGTAATAACATTATCGTACGCGATTTATCTCAACAAGCGCTTCCATATTTTGATGCCACAGCAGCAACAGCTGTACGTGGAGAACCTAAAAACGATAAAGAAAAACAACTTCTTGCACTTTCCGATGAATTAGTCTCCGAATTAAAAAATGCAGAGACTCTGGTTATTGGTGCACCAATGTATAATCTTGGCATCCCAACACAATTAAAAACTTATTTTGATTTTATCGCACGTCCACGTGTCACTTTCCAATATACGGCAAATGGACCGGAAGGGTTATTAAAAGGTAAAAAAGCGATTGTGTTATGTGCATTTGGTGGGTTGTATGATGAAGAAAATCTAGTGACACAATATATGAAATCAATTTTAGGTTTTATCGGTATCACAGATGTGCAATTTGTTTATGCACAAGGCATTGGATTCGGACCAGAAGCAATTGAAAAAGCCCAAGCGTCTGCAAAAAATAAAATTAATGAAATTGTAGCCGCCCTTTAATCCTCAGATAACATACAAAACATAAGAAGATTTATTACAAAAAAAGTGCGGTAATTTTACCGCACTTTTCTTCTTATTTTTTCCGTTCAACCCATTTTCCATTGGTGAAATCAACAATCCATTTAGTTGCTTTTCCATCTTTTTCAGAAGTCACATATTGTTTCTTCTCTTTACGACTAAAACGAACAATCGCTTCATTCCCTTCTGGGTCTTTTTGTGGTGCATCGGCTAAATAAGCTAATTTTTCAGGTAAACGCTCGCGATATTGCACAAGTTCAGCGATTTTAACTGGGCGTGTTTCGCGTGATTTCGGGAAGTTATGCGCGGACATAAATACACCACTCGCACCGTCACGCAATACAAAATATGCATCAGATTTTTCGCATTTTAACTCCGGGAAATGTACTGGCTCTTCTTTCGGTGGGGCGACTTCGCCATTTTTCAAAATTTTGCGCGTATTATCACAATTTGTACATCCCATATACTTGCCAAAACGACCAAGTTTTAAATGCATATCTGCACCGCATTTATCACACTCAACAACAGGTCCATCATAACCTTTAATTTTGAATGAGCCTTCTTCAATTAAATATCCATCACAATTTGGATTATTACCGCAAATATGGATCTTACGATGGGCATCGATTACATAGCTGTCCATTGCCGTTCCACATTTTGTACAACGTTTACGATCCATTAATGCTTTGGTTTCTGAAGATTCATCTAAAACGTTCAATAATTCCGCTTCAGGAATTAAATTAATCGTCGTTTTACACCGCTCTTTTGGTGGTAATGCATAGCCTGTACATCCCAAAAATACCCCCGTACTTGCCGTACGAATTGCCATATTTCTGCCACAGGTTGGGCATTTAATATCGGTTTCTACAAGGCTATTTGGGCGCATACCGCCTTCAAGTTCATCCAATTCAGCTTTAGAAAGCTGGCTAGAAAAATCCTTGAAGAATTGATTCAATTCAGTTTTCCAATTCACCGAACCAGAGGCAATTTTATCTAAAGTATCTTCCATATTCGCGGTGAAATCGTAATTCATTAATTCACCAAAAGACTCATTGAGGCGATCGGTCACAATTTCACCCATCTTTTCTGCATAGAAACGACGATTTTCAGTACGAACATAGCCACGTTCTTGGATAGTAGAAATAATTGCCGCATAAGTGGAAGGTCGGCCAATACCACGTTTTTCCAATTCTTTTACTAAAGCCGCTTCAGTAAAACGAGCAGGTGGTTTAGTAAAGTGTTGAGTTGGTTGCACTTCTTTTAAAGCAAGTTTTTCTGAAACAGTAACTAAAGGCAATTCTTGATCTTCAGGATTCTTACCTATCTGTGGCAATACTTTTGTCCAACCATCAAAACGTAAAATTCTGCCTTTTGCTTTCAAGGTATAATCACCAGCTGACACAGTCAATGTACTACTATCATATTGCGCTGGCGGCATTTGACATGCTAAGAATTGACGCCAAATTAAATCATAAAGGCGTACTGCATCTTTTTCCATGCCCTCTAAAGATTCAGGCAATGCTCGAATGTCTGATGGACGAATAGCCTCATGCGCCTCTTGCGCATTTTCTTTACTAGAATAGAAATTTGGTTTTTCTGGTAAATATTGTGCACCAAAATGATTTTCAATATAGCTACGTGCCATATTAAGCGCATCTTGACTCAAATTGGTTGAATCCGTACGCATATAAGTAATGTAACCCGCTTCATATAAACGTTGGGCTAACATCATTGTTTTTTTAACGCCAAATCCCAAGCGAGTACTTGCAGTTTGTTGAAGCGTTGATGTAATAAATGGCGCTCTAGGGCGAGAACTGGTTGGCTTAGTTTCCAAATCTGTGACAACGTAATCTGAAACATTCAGAAAATCTACCGCACTTTGTGCTTTTTTTTGATTTTTTGGATCAAATTTCTTGCCTTTATAATTCGTGACATCCAAGCGTATAGTTTGTTTATTCTGATTATTCGTAAGGACGGCAACTTCCCAATATTCTTCAGGCTGGAACGCTTTAATTTCACGCTCGCGTTCTACTAAGAGTTTAACCGCAACCGATTGAACTCGACCAGCAGAAAGCCCGCGCGCGACTTTTTTCCAAAGTAATGGCGACACCATAAAACCCACTACTCTATCTAAAAAACGACGAGTTTGTTGGGCATTAACACGATCCATATTTAATTGTTCAGGCTTTTCAAAAGCCTGTTTAATGGCATTTTTAGTGATTTCGTTAAACACTACACGGCTAAAGCGCTCATTATTGCCACCAATCACCTCACGTAAATGCCATGCAATCGCTTCCCCTTCTCTATCCAAGTCGGTTGCTAGATAAATATGCTCTGCTTTTTTAGCAAGCGATTTTAATTCGGAAACCACTTTTTCTTTACCAGGCAAAATCTGATAATTTGCTTTCCAATCGTGATAAGGATCAATCCCCATACGTTTAACTAAGGCGTTACGTTCCTTCTCTGCCTTAATTTTTGCTTTTTCTTCGGCATCCATACCTTTGGTTGAAATTGGTTTAGCTTTTTCACCTGTACTAGAACCAACCGTCGGCAAATCACGAATATGTCCAACACTCGATTTCACCACATATTGGCTACCTAAATATTTATTGATGGTCTTTGCTTTTGCCGGCGACTCCACAATCACCAAGGATTTACTCATTTGATTACCTAATATCACTAGAATTTTGTAAAATTGGGGGTATAGTGCAAAGTTATGTAGGCAAAATCAAGCATTTTTTCAAAAAAGGTCTATAAATGGATAAACTCAATGCGATTTCTATTTTCTGCAAAGTCATTGAAACCCAAAGTTTTACATTGGCAGCAAAGCAACAAAATATTTCTGTAGCAATGGCTAGCAAATTAGTTTCACAGTTAGAAGAACATTTAAAAACACGATTGTTACAACGTACCACCAGAAAAATTATGCCTACTGAGGCGGGGGTGATGTATTACCAACGCTGCCAAGGAATTTTGCTTGATTTAGATGAGGCTGATTCTAGCATCACCCACCTTACCAGTTCATTACAAGGAAATTTACTCATTTCTGTTCCTCGTGATTTTGGTTTGCTTTTTATCGTACCGAATTTACCGCTATTTATTGCTGAACATCCCAATCTGCATGTTGAAATTGAGTTTAATGACAAAAAAATTGACCTTGTAGCAGAAGGCTATGATCTTGCATTACGTATCGGCTATATGGCGGACAGTTCTCTTGTATCACGCAAAATCAGCACCACTACACTCCATTTTGCAGCCTCACAAAGCTATCTTGAGGCGAATGGTATTCCACAAACGCCTGATGATTTAGAACATCACAATGGCTTACTTTATAAAAATGCAATGAACCAAGTAAATTGGGTTGGCTCACGCATAAATCAAACACAACGTTTCAAAATCCAATCAAAGGTGGTGAGCAATAGTGGTTTAGCCTTATTAGAAATGGCAAAAGCAGGACTAGGCATTGTGAATTTACCAAGATTTATTATTGGTCAATCTCTCGAAAAAGGTGAACTGATTGAAGTCTTACCGGAATATAAACAACAAAAATTAGAAATTCATGTGGTCTATCCAAACAGAAGACATTTACCAATAAAAGTACGGGCATTTATTGAATTTTTATCTGGATTGGGCTTGTGTTCAGAAATTTTGGAAAATCCTGAAGATAGTCACTAAACACCATAAAAAAATACCGCACTTAGGCAACCCCAAGTGCGGTTATTTTTAGGTGTATTTTTATAGTGCTTTTAAGATATCTTCAACACGATCTTTTGCATCCCCAAAGAGCATTTGCGTATTCTCTTTGAAGAATAATGGGTTTTGTACACCTGCGTAACCCACAGCCATTGAACGTTTGAACACAATCACATTTTGTGCTTTCCATACTTCCAACACAGGCATTCCCGCGATTGGGCTATTTGGATCTTCCATCGCAGCTGGGTTTACCGTATCGTTCGCACCGATAACCAATACCACATCAGTATCGGAGAAATCATCGTTGATTTCATCCATTTCAAGTACAACATCGTAAGGCACTTTTGCTTCGGCTAAAAGCACGTTCATGTGTCCTGGTAAACGCCCTGCAACGGGATGAATACCAAAACGAACGTTCACACCACGTTCACGCAATTTTGCCGTAATATCAGCGACTGGATATTGTGCTTGTGCAACAGCCATACCATATCCCGGCGTGATAATGACAGAACTTGCATTTTTCAATAATTCAGCCACTTCTTCCGCTGTAGTTTCACGGTGCTCGCCTTGTTCTTCGCTTGAAGAAACTTGAACATCGTTACCAAAGCCACCCGCAATTACACTCACAAATGAACGGTTCATTGCTTTACACATAATGTAAGAAAGAATTGCACCAGAAGAACCAACAAGCGCACCTGTTACAATGAGTAAATCATTATTCAACATAAAACCTGCTGCTGCCGCTGCCCAACCAGAATATGAGTTAAGCATTGATACCACAACTGGCATATCTGCCCCACCGATTGATGCCACTAAGTGCCATCCAAATGCAAGCGCAATCGCTGTCATTAATAACACAGGGAAAATGCTTTCTGGATTATTCAAGAATGCAACCATCAATAATGCAGATACCACAAGTGCAGCTAAATTTAATTTATGGCGATGCGGCAACATTAATGCTTTTGAATTAATTTTTCCACTTAATTTACCAAATGCAACAACCGAACCAGTGAAAGTTACTGCGCCGATAAAAATACCTAAAAATACTTCAACATTATGAATATTCGTTAATACTGCTTGTTCTGCTGCGAATGCCGCTTGTGCTGCTGCATCTAATCCTTCTGGCATTAACGCCTCATGGTGTAAACCATAGCTATTAAAGCCTACGAGTACAGCCGCTAAACCGACGAAACTGTGAAGAATCGCCACAAGTTCTGGCATTTCAGTCATTTCTACTTTTAATGCACGTTGAACACCGATTGCACCACCGATGATCATTGCAATAATGATCCAAAATGTTCCTTCAGAATGAGGTCCAAAAATGGTTGCGATAAGGGCAATTGTCATACCAACAATACCGAACCAACAACCCGCTTTAGCAGTTTCATGTTTAGAAAGTCCTGCCAAGCTCATAATGAAAAGTAATGCTGCTAAAATATACGCAGCCTGTACTAAACCTTCAGACATTGTGCGCTCCTTAACCTTTTCTAAACATTGCTAACATACGTTGTGTGACACGGAAACCACCAAAAATATTGATGCTTGCCACCAAAATCGCCACAAAAGCTAACGCATCGATAAATAGATTGCCTGTTGGCTGACGAATTTGTAATAACGCGCCTACAATAATAATGCCTGAAATTGCATTTGTTACTGCCATTAATGGTGTGTGAAGCGCATGGCTAACATTCCAAACCACGTAATAACCCACCACACAAGCTAAAACAAATACGGTGAAATGTGATAAAAATGCAGCGGGAGCAACAGAAGCTAACCAAAGGAATAACACGCCAACACCAGCCATCACACCGTATTTCACACGAGGATCTGTTGGTTTAGATTCTTTTTTCTCTGCCACTGGTGCAGCTTTGGTTTCTTGTTTTGGTTGTGCAGACACTTGAATTTGTGCTGGTGGAATTTCTTCCCCATCACGAACAACGGTTACACCACGAAGAACCACATCTTCAAAATCAATATTGATATTGCCATCTTTCTCTTTGCACAAAAGTTTTAATAAATTGACTAAGTTTGTGCCATAAAGTTGAGACGATTGCGTTGGTAAACGGCTTGGGAAATCTGTATAACCAATCACTTTCACTTGGTTTTCAGTTGTAACAACTTTCCCTGCTTGCGTATATTCACAGTTACCGCCAGTTGCAGCGGCTAAATCCACAATCACCGAACCTGGTTTCATTGAATCCACCATTTCTTTGGTGATTAAACGAGGCGCTGGTTTACCCGGAATGGCTGCCGTAGTAATAATAATATCGACTTCTTTAGCTTGTTCTGCGTAAAGCTCCATCGCACGACGGTTAAATTCTTCCGACATCACTTTCGCATAACCATCACCACTGCCGCCTTCTTCTTTAAAATCAATTTCTAAGAAGCTTGCACCCATACTTTGAACTTGCTCTTTCACTTCAGGACGAGAATCAAAAGCACGAACAATCGCCCCAAGGCTATTTGCTGCACCAATTGCAGCTAAACCAGCCACACCAGCACCAATCACCAAAACTTTTGCTGGCGGAACTTTACCTGCAGCAGTAATTTGCCCGGTAAAGAAACTACCGAATTCATGAGCAGCTTCAATGACAGCACGATAACCAGAAATATTCGCCATAGAAGAAAGCGCATCCAATGCTTGTGCACGAGAAATACGAGGAACCGCATCCATTGCTAACACATTAATTTTCTTCGCGGTGAGTTTTTTCATTAACTCAGGATTTTGCATACGCCAAATAAAGCTCACAAGCGTTGCGCCTTCCTTCATTTGAGCGATTTCTTCATCTGTCGGTGCATTTACTTTGAAGATAATATCCGATTGCCAAATTTCAGCCGACGTACCGATCTTCGCGCCTGCCTCTAAAAATGCTTGATCTTCAAAACTAGCTTTAAAACCTGCATCGTGTTCCACGATCACGTCAAAGCCCAATTTCAATATTTGCTGAACCGTTTTCGGCGTTGCCGCCACACGGCTCTCATTCTCAAGCAGCTCTCTAGGTACACCAATTAACATACTGTTTCCCTCTGATTGATGATTGGGTTGATGAGATTAATGAACAAACCTTCGCCTATTCATCGTTAAAATGACAAAAAGTCAAACGGATACAACTGTATCATTGATTGAATAAAAATAGGTAACGTTTTTAAGTGGTTTTACAAGATATTGTGATAGGGATCACGAAAAATCTCATATAAAAAACATCTCAAAAATTTAACCGCACTCCAGCGGAATAGTTACCCAACACTTCTTCATTAAAACGACTCTAATTTACCACTTTGACTTAGTGCAAGCTCTGTTGTGATATCTGTTTTAATCGCAGCAATCTCTATTCTTGTACCGTTTTGCCTGTACGTTTTAATTTCTCCGCGTCATCTTTAATTATGATATTTTGTGTACGGCAAAGGCGAAGTCAATGGCCATCGCCGTTTAGGTGTGTTACTCACTCGTGATATTTCCGTAGAAAAAGCATTAAAAAAAGTAGAACGAGCTTACGTGAAGTTGGATGTAAAACTATAAGATTTACTTAACATAAGTATCATTAAAAATACAAAAAGTGCGGTCAGTTTTTGAGAGGTTTTAAAACTCTTTGAAAGTTGACCGCACTTTACATCTAGATACTTTAAATTTTCTTAATCAAAAATTAAAAATATAGCTAATTATTAAACAATTAAGATCGTAAAGTTTAATTGTTTTAAACAACATAATTTTATAAAGTAAACTTATAAAGAATAATCATTATTTATTTTTCATATTTTTACTCAAGTAAAAACAGAATAGAAGCAAAACTAATATTAATGGAAACCATTTTAATGTCACTAATAAACTAACCTTACTAAAATCAAACTTAAACTTGTATAAAGCTAATGCATACATAAATAAAATTGATATCAATGACATTTTCAAAACAAGAAAAAAATCATTTCTCATGTTTATTTGCCTCCTTCAATTGTTCATAATATTTTTCAAAAGAATTTGTCATTGCCTCTTTTATAAGAGGAAAGCCCGTATAATGTCCAAATTTATTTTCAAGCCCTGAGCTTAGGATATTGCTTCCTGTTGTTTTAACAATATCATAGTTCCCACTATCTTTAGCCCAATCAACAGTCACTCCAAGCCCAATAACAGGAAGTATTGGCATACCTGTAGTTGCTCCAGCTGAAAAGAATGAATATCCAACCTCTTTAGTAGATTTCAATAAATTATCTCTTGTTAACGACTTCCCATTAGCATAATCATTAGCCTCGAAACCTGCTTTAATACCTCCAGCTGCCACGGCATTAGTTAGAGCTACTTTCGTTCCTTGCTCCCCCATATTTTTCACACCAGTACGAACATATTCTCTCGCACCATTAACACCTTTTCCGACAATATCCGCATAAGTTAATTGTCCATTTACATAGGCTTTATTGAGTGCATCATTTACAACTGGCAACGTCTTATTCAGCTTGTTCTCTACTTTGACTGCAGCAACAAACGCTTTATCACCTACATTTATCGCAGTATTTTTAACTACATTTACCGCTACATTCTCAACCATGGTTACACCTTTCACTAAAGCTGTGCCAGCGCCCGGTCCGCCAAATAGTGCGATAGCTTCTAAGTTTGATTTCTCAAGCTTTCTTGACCAGTTACCATTTAAAACTTTATCTTTTTCTATCGCATTCACCAATGATGGGTAATGAGGCTTCATCTGTTTTGATAAATCTACGTCATATAGGCGTTTCATTGCTTCTTCATGTGTAATGTGAACACCATTTCTTGCTTCAGTATGCACAATATCCCATGCTATTTCTGAAAGGTAAGTATCAAGATATTTTTTCAATTCAGGATGTAGGTTACCTTTATTTTTCTGCGCCTTGCTTAGTAAGAAATCCACTAAATCACTTTTGTTGAGTAATTTTTTAGCCTCTTCTAATTCAGCAGGGTATAAATAACCACGTTTATCAAGATTTTCTTCAAGTTTAGCCACGCGCTCGTTATCACGAATTGAGAGCTCATTATTCTCTACCGCATTCTTCGCCGTTTTAGCCGCAATAATCGCCCCATCAGAGCTATCTGATAAACTACCACCAGCAATACCTGCTGCTACTTGGCTTAAAGACGATACCGTACGTTTTTCTTCTTCGCTGAGCTTTTCAGGTGATTTATCATAAAGAGTCGAGGCAAGGAAATGAGCCGCCGCCTCTCCGCCCGCAGCACCTGCCGCGCCCGCAGCAACATTACGATTGCCCGCATAAGCCTCTACCGCGCCCCAAAGTGCATGAGCAGTCAAATTGAGAGCCGTATTCACATTACCTTTTGCATCTGTTGTCGCTTTCTTAATTTGATTATTCACTGCAGGTGATAATCCTGAAGCCACCACTTCCGCTGCCGGTCTGCCGGCTAAAGCGGTGCTGATAACATTTAATGCCGAATCAATGACAAGACGTTGACTTCCACCCGTTTCCCATTCTTT